>JBLNFH010000062.1:0-4361 GCA_050263475.1 Deltaproteobacteria bacterium | reverse complement strand
GGTCCGGCCTTCCTCCCGCCGACTACCGGCTGGCGGCGCGCGCGCCCTCGGGACGGGGGATCTATTCGTTCTGCATGTGCCCCGGCGGGGAGGTGCTGGCCGCGGCATCCGGACCGGGCGGCATGCCGGTCAACGGCATGAGCGCGCACGGGAGGGATTCCGGGTTCGCCAACAGCGGGATCGTGGCCACGGTGTCCGGGGAGGATTTCGGTACCGGGGACGTCTTCGCCGGCGTGGATCTCCAGGAGCTGCTCGAGGCGCGCGCCTTCCGGAAGGGGGGGGGGAATTTCGGGGCCCCGGCGATGAACCTCATGGGGTTCCTCGAAGGGAAGGACCTGAACCTGTGCCGCGGAAAAGCGCTCGCGCCGCGGGTGTCCCGTGCGAACCTGGCCGGGATTCTTCCGCGGAAAGTGGAGGAGGATTTGCGGTACGGCCTGCGCGCTTTCGGGAAAACGCTGCACGGGTTCCTGACCCAGGAGGGGACGCTTTACGCCGTGGAGTCCCGGACGTCCTCCCCCGTCCGGATGGAGAGGGAGAATTTTGAGTCGATCACCCTGAAAGGACTGTATCCTGTGGGGGAAGGGGCGGGGCACGCCGGCGGGATCGTCTCCTCCGCCGTGGACGGCATCCGGGGGGCCCTTCGCATCCTCGAGAAGCGATCCGCATGAAGGGCGGTGAATCGATGGGAAAGACCAGGTTCGTCAAGGACATAAAGGAAGGGGAGCAGGTCCGGGACCTGTTCCTGGTGGGCAACAAGATCCAGCTCGTGAGCAATTCGGGGAAGCCCTATCTGAACCTCTCCCTGCGGGACCGGACCGGGCAGTTCGAAGGGCGCGTCTGGGACCGCGCGGAGGAGATCGGGAAGCGGTTCGACCGCGACGACATCGTGGAGGTCAGCGGCACGGCCATCCAGTACCAGGGGCGGACGCAGCTCAAGGTCCACGACGTGCAGAAGGCCGCCGGCGGCCCGCCCGACCTGGGCGATTTTCTCCCGGTCACCAAGCGCGGGATCGATCCGCTCTGGCGGCAGCTCCGGGAGCTGGTGGCGGGGGTCTCGGACGCTCCCCTGCGGGAACTGCTGGAGAACGTCTTCCCGGATCCCCCGGACACGGACCTGTCCCGCCGGTTCCGGCAGGCGCCGGGCGGGAAGAGCATGCATCACGACTACATCGGCGGGCTGCTGGAGCACACGGTGTCGGTGGCCGTCATCTGCCGGTTCCTGGCGGCGCATTACGAGGGGGTCGACGGCGACCTGCTCGTGGCGGGGGCCCTCCTGCACGACATCGGAAAGGTGGAGGAGCTTTCGTACGAAGGGACGTTCGACTACACCGACGTGGGCCGGCTGCTCGGCCACCTCTACCTGGGCGCCGAATGGGTCTCCCGGGCCTGCGGGAAGATCGCCGGGTTCCCCGAGGAGAGGAAAACGCTCCTCACGCACATGATCCTGTCGCACCACGGGGAGCTGGAATACGGATCCCCCAAGCGGCCCAAGACGCTCGAGGCGGTCCTGCTGCATTTCGTCGAGAACATGGACGCCAAGTCCAACGCCTTCACCGAGGCGATGGAGGACCTGCGCGAGGGGGCCCGCTGGACGGAGTACAACCGGATGTTCGAGCGCTACCTGTTCTCCGGGAAGCCCGGGAAATAATCGCCACCCGCGGGAGGGAGGACGCGATGCGAAGTCGCGTCGTGCTTCGGATCGTCTGCCTGGTGCTCCTGCTCCTCGTCTCTCCGGCGCGGGGAGACGGCGGCCCCCCTTCCGGCGGCAACGTCTTCCTCTGGACCGTCCGGTCGGAGAAGGGGGTCTCCTACCTCCTGGGTTCGATCCATCTCCTGAAAAAGGAAATGTATCCGCTGGACCGGAGGATCGAGGAGGCGTTCGCCGGCGCGACGTTGCTGGCCGTCGAGACGGACGTCGGCGACCGGGAGAAGAAGAAGCTGGAGGCGTTCATCCTGGAGAACGCGCTCTACCCGGAGGGCGATTCGCTCGACAAGCACGTCTCCCGGGAGACCTACGACCTCGTCCGGAAGAAGTTCCCCGCCACGGGGATGGACCGGGTGGACCGGATGCGTCCGTGGGCGCTGGCCCTGACGGCGACCTCGATCGAGTATCTGAAGATGGGACTCGACCCGGAATACGGGATCGACCGGTACTTCCTCCAAAAGGCGGAAGGCAAGAAGAAGATCGTCGAGCTGGAGAGATACGATTACGTGGTCCGTCTCCTGCAGGGCCTGCCGGACGGGATCCAGGACCTGTATCTCTTCTACACGCTCACCGACCTGGAAACGGTCGAGGGGGAAATCGACAACATCATTGCCTGTTGGAGGGCGGGAGACGCGAAGGGGATGGAGGCGTTGGTCTACCGGAGCCGGGACGATAACCCGAAGCTTTTGCCGGTATACGAGATCCTGGTGTCCCGCCGCAACCGGACCATGACGGATGCGATCGAGGGGATCCTGAAAAGCGGCGACACCGGTTTCATCGTGGTCGGCGCCGGCCACCTGGTGGGGCAGGACGGGATCCTGGAGCGGTTGAGGGGGAAGGGATACGTCGTGAAGCAGCAGTGAGGCCTTCCGGCCGGGCGGCTCACCCCACCTCGGCGAACGGGCGCAGGCGGAAGGCGACGCCTTCGATCGATTCGGCGAGCCGCCGGACGGCGTCGGCATCCAGCCCGGGCAGTCCCACGGCGGTGGCCGTGACGGACGGGACATGGCGCGGCGCCTCGCGGAGAAAGTCGAGGAGCGCGGGGAACGACGCCGCCCCATAGCGGTTGGGGCAGATCCGCGCGTACGTTTCCGCGTCCGGCGCGTTGAGGGAGACGGAAAGGGCATCCACCAAGCCGGCGAGCTCCGGCAGGACGTTGCGGCCGTGCACCAGGTTCGCCAGCCCGTCGGTGTTGACCCGGATCTTCGCCCCCCTGGCCTTGAGCGCCCCCGCGATCTCCCTGACGTCGGCAAGCCGCAGCAGCGGCTCCCCGAACCCGCAGAAGACGATCTCGTCGTACCGGGTCGGATCGCCCACCTCCGCGAGGACCTCCGCGACGGACGGCTCCCCCGGCAGTTTCAGGTAGTGTCCCTTGACGTGGTAATCCTCCCGCTTCGCGCAGAAGGTGCAGGCGTTCGTGCACCGGTTCGTGATGTTCAGGTACAGGGAGTTGCGGATCCTGTAGGAGACGCGGACCTCCTCCTCGGACGGGATGCGGAAGATCCGCAGCGCGGAGAGCGTCGTCACCCGGCCGACGTCCTCCGCGGAGACGCCCTTGATCCCGGCGATTCTCTCCGCCACCCGCGGTACGAACGACGGCTCGTTCGGCTTCCCGCGGTGAGGGACCGGGGCCAGGAACGGGCTGTCCGTCTCGAGGAGAAGCTTCTCCAGCGGGATCCTTTGGACCGCTTCCACCTGCGCGGCGGAGCCCTTGTAGGTGATCGCCCCGGGGATGGAGATGAGGAAGTTCATCCCGATCGCCCGGCGCGCCATTTCGTAGTCGCCGGAGAAGCAGTGGATGATCCCCCCGACCTCGGCGGCGTTTTCCTCGCGGAGGAGGGAGAGGATCTCGTCGTGGGCGTCCCGGTCGTGGACGATGACCGGCAGGTTCCGCCGGCGCGCCAGCCGGATCTGCTCCCGGAAGGAGTTCCGCTGCGCGTCGCGGGGAGAGCGGTCGCGGTAGAAGTCGAGGCCCGTCTCGCCGATCCCCACCACCTTGTCGCACCGGGAAAGCGTTTCCAGGCGCGCCAGCAGGGCCTCGGAGCAGTCCGAGGCGTCGTGGGGGTGGAGCCCCACGGCCGCGTAGACGCCCGCGTGCCGGTGGGCGATCCCGATCGCCTTCCCGCTGCTCTCCGGGTCGATGCCGATCGTGACGATGCGGGAGACGCCCGCTTCCCGCGCCCGCCGGACGACCTCGTCTTCCGCGCCGCACAGCGGTTCCAGGTCCAGGTGCGCGTGCGTGTCGAAATACATCGGGCGGTGCCGGGTTATTCTTCGATTCGCGGGAACGCGACGGCGGAGGGGGGGAGCGCGGCGCCGGCCCGGAGCCCGCCCCACTTGCCGGCATCGGCGAGGTGCGCCTTCGCCGCTTCTCCGGGGCAGCCCAGCGCCTCCCACATCTTTTGCGCCGCCGCGGGCACGAAGGGCGCCGACAGCAGCACGCAGATGCGGGCGGCTTCCAGGATGTTGTAGAGCACCGTCCCCAGCCGCTCCCGCTTCGCGGGGTCCCTGGCCAGCGCCCACGGCGCCGACGCCTCCACGTACCGGTTCGCGGCCTTGACGAGGTCCCAGATCGCGGTGAGCGCCTTGTGGAATTCGACCTCTTCCATGGCGGCGTCCACGGCGCGCTGGACCTCCCCGGCCAGGGCGATGAGCG
>JBLNFH010000061.1:0-3878 GCA_050263475.1 Deltaproteobacteria bacterium | reverse complement strand
GGCGCGCAGCGACAGCGACAGCTCCCGGTGGACGAGGAACGGGGCGTTGGACGCCTCGCCCTTTTTCCGGACCGCTTCCCACAGGCAGACCAGGTACTCCATGTCCGCCTTGAGCTCCGCCTCCGACTTCCCCTCGGCCGCCGTCCGCACGATGGCTCCCATCCCCTCGGGACGGATCTTCTCCACGAGCCCGCTCAGCCGCTCCCGCTCCTCCGGGTCGTCGATCCTGCGGGAGATCCCGATGTGGGTGGACCAGGTGAGCAGGACGAGGTATCGCCCCGGCAGGGTGATGTGGCTGGTGATCCGGGCGCCCTTGGTGCCCAGCGGCTCCTTGGCCACCTGGACCAGGATGTGCTGCCCCTCCCGGATCAGCCCCTCGATCGGAGGAAGGAAATGCTCCTGCGGGTACCGCGCTTCCCGGATGCCGATGTCCTCCGGCAGCACCGGCTCCTCGCTTCCGTCGGAGTCGAACTCCAGCTGCGGGGTGACGAAGTCGCCTGCGAAGAGGAACCCCGCCTTGTCCATCCCGATGTCCACGAAGGCGGCCTGCATCCCCGGCAGCACGCGGATGACCTTCCCCTTGTAGATGTTGCCGACGATGTTCTGGTCTCCCCGCCGTTCGATGAGAAGTTCCACGAGGATCCCCGATTCCAGCGTGGCGACGCGCGTCTCGTACGGGGCCGCATTGACGACGATGAGCTTGTTGGCCTTCTGCATGTCAGTTCTTTCTGCGGGGAACGAGCTCCGCCGAGATTTTGATCGGGAGAAACCGGTCCGGCGGAAGTGTCACACCCAGAAGGGCCGAGGCCGCATCGAGCGGCCGGACGCCTCTCCCTGTCCCATGGATGATTGTAATGAAGAGCCCGTCGCCGTTCATCAGGAAATTGGGAACGAGGGGCTTGAGGTCGATCGTGAGGAGCGCGTCCTCCCTCGGGACCGTAACCGGAAAGGCCCCGGAGGCTTCCAGGGCGAGCTGCGCCTCCGCCGCTTTCTCCGGGGTCGCCTCCACCGGAAACCCGCCGGGGGAGCCGGGATCGATCCGGTATGTGCAGCGGATGTCGAAACCGGAGAGGCGGGGGCTGCCGGGAGGCACGCTGCGCGCGGAGACGATGCCGATTCCCCTCGGAAGAACCGCGGGCAGTTTTTCCTCGATTTCGGACGCGGCCACGGGCAGGGAGAATTCCGCCTCCACGAACTCGGCGAGGCTCACGGTTCCCACCGGCAGGGCCGGCGAGAAGGAGAGCCGCGGCGCCGGGTTGAACCCCTGGCTGTAGGCGACGGGGAGACCCACGCGCCGCAGGGCACGCCCCCACAGGGACTGGATTTCCAGCCCGGACAGGTACCTCGCCGCCCCCTCCTTCGAATACCGGATGCGGAGGATATGGCGGCCCGCCGCGGCGCGCGGCGCGGCGGCGGTGGCGGCCGGCTTCCCTGGGGCGGGCGGGGAAGACTCCCCCGCAGGCATCGAGGAGTACGTGACATTGGCGAGGCCCGGCGGGCAGGCCCCGCACGCGGAGCACGCGCCCGTCCGGCAGTCCGGCGTCGTTTCGCCGGAGCGGGCCTTGGAGCGCTCGGAAAGGAGAAACTCCCTGTCGACCCTCGCGTCGACGAAATCCCAGGGCAGGGGCCGGCCCGTGTCCCGCTCCGCAAGGTAATCGCGCATGTCGATCCCCGCCTCCGCGAACGCCTCCCGCCAGGCATCCTGCCGAAACGCCTCCGTCCAGCCATCGAAACGCGCCCCGAGCCGGTACGCGCGGAGGAGAACGCCGGACAGCGCCGCGTCCCCCCTGGAAAACGCCCCCTCGAGCTCGGACACCGCCGGGGAATGGAACTTGACCTCGACGTTCCTGTCGCGTCCCACCACGGCGCGGACGATTCCCACCCGCTCCTCGATTTCCTCCTTCCCGATCTGCCGCTCCCACTGGAACGGGGTGTGCGGCTTCGGCACGAAGGCGGACAGGCTCGCGGTGACGGTGTTCCGCTTCCCGTGACGGCGGGCGACGGAAGCCGCCCGCCTCGCCAGTTGTCCGATGGCGGCGACGTCCGCGGCGGTTTCCCCGGGCAGTCCCACCATGAAATAGAGCTTGAGCTTCTGCCAGCCGTTGGCGAAGATCCATTCCGCGGACCGCAGGAGTTCCTCGTCGCGGATGTCCTTGTTGATGCTCTGCCGGAGGCGGTCCGTGCCCGCCTCCGGCGCCAGCGTGAACCCGGTCTTGCGGACCTTCCGGATCTGCTTCACGGTGTTTTCGCTCAAGGCGTCCAGGCGAAGCGACGGCAGGGAGACGGAGATCCGCTCCGGGGACAGCGTCTCCATCGCTTCCGTGATCAGCCGGTCGATGCAGCCGTAATCGGCGGCGGACAGGGAAAGAAGCCCGACCTCGTCGTATCCCGTCCGGGGCGCCACATCCTGCAGGTAGCGCAGGAGGAGCACCGGGTCCCGCTCCCGCACCGGCCGGTAGACGTAGCCTGCCTGGCAGAACCGGCATCCCCTCGCGCACCCCCGGGAGATCTCGATGCTCAGCCGGTCGTGGACGACGCGCATGGCGGGCAGGATCGGGGCGGGAAGCAGGGGGGAGAGCGCAAGATCCGGCAGCACCCGGCGGGAAACCCGGGTGGAGACGCCGGGAACGTAGACTCCCTCGATCCGGGACAACCCCTCCAGGAGTTCCCCGCGGGTCCCATCCCGCTCCTTCCAGGCCTGGAGACAGGAGAGGATTTCCAGCGCCGCCTCCTCGCCGTCCCCCACCAGCAGGGCATCGAAGAACTCCTCCACGGGTGCGGGGTTGAGCGTGCACACGCCGCCGCCCAGTACCAGGGGATCGCCCTCCTTCCGATCCTGCCGGGCCAACGGGATGCCCGAGAGCTCGAGCATCGCGAGGACATTGGTGTAGGTGAGCTCGTAGCTCAAGGAGAACCCGACGATGTCGAACTCCCGAGCGGGGCGCCCCGTTTCCAGGGAGCTGAGAGGCTCGCCCGCTGCCCGAAGGTGCGCCTCCATGTCCGTCCAGGGCGCGAAGACGCGCTCGCAGAGGGTATCCGGCCGGGAATTGAGAATCTCGTATAGAAGGAGGATCCCCAAGTGGGACATCCCGATCTCGTACACGTCGGGGAAGGCCAGCAGGACGCGGACCTTCGATGCCTCCCAGGAAAGGAGCGGCCGCCGCACTTCCCCTCCGCTGTACCGGGACGGTTTTTGTATGGAGGGGGGGATCGTTTTCATGTTTTTCCTACATTCCCAATTAAATTTTGAAAAATCAATGGCTTCAAGTTAAATTAGCAGGATGATCCGCGCCACGGAAACCGCAAAACTGTGCGATTGATCTGGAACCAGGGCGCCGGCTACTCCTTCCGGCCGGAGGAATTCTTCGGACGGGAGAATGAGCTGGCGGCCCTCCTGCGGGTTTGCCTCGAAGGGAAATCCGGCATCGGGGCGTCGGTGATGATCTACGGCCCGCCCAACGTCGGAAAAACTTCCCTCCTCCTCAAGCTGAAATACGACCTCCAGGCTTCCTCGGAAGGGACCGCGCCGCCCCGTCCCTTCCCGTTCTACTTCTCCTTCAGCAAGATCCTTTCCCATCCGTTGGCCCTTTCACAGCACTTCCTGCAGGAGTACCTGTGGCAGCTGCTGGTCTTCCTGGGGGATTCACCGCAGGCCGCATTCGACACCGACGCGATGTGCGAGAGGCTCGGATCCTACGGTCTCGTCGACTACCGCCAGTTCCTGCTGGCCCACCGGCGGTTCACCGAGAGCGGCGACGGGCTCTCGGCGCTGGTGAACGCCTTCTCCCTGCCGTTCCTGTCGGTGGGAGAGATCTTCTATCCCGTCTTCCTCTTCGACGACTTCCAGTATACGTGCAAACTGCAGAACATTCCCGACG
>JBLNFH010000060.1:0-3325 GCA_050263475.1 Deltaproteobacteria bacterium | reverse complement strand
TATTCGGCCGAGCCGGGCAGGACCGCTTCCCCGGCCGCACGGGCGATGTTGCGCAGGATCTTCCATTCCTCCTCGATCAGCTTCCTGGCCGAGATCCACGGGCTCGCCTCGATCGCCTTGGGCTCCCGCCGGGTGCCGATCAGGGATTCGTAGAGGGCGAGGAGCTTCGACGCGGTCCGGGGCATGGACACCCCGGAAGCCGTACGGGCAGCACCTTCCGCCAGGCGCCTCCGCTCCCCCGGTTCCCGCTCCGCGATCCATTGGAGGGCCTCCAGGAACGGGCGTCCCTCCGCCCGAGGGAGGAGCCGGCCATTTTCCCCGTCGCGCACCACCTCGCGCACGCCCGGCGCGTCGACGGCCACCACGGGCACCCCCGCGGCCATCGATTCCGCAAGCACCATCCCCTGCGTCTCCGTCAAGGACGCGAAGGCGAAGACGTCCATCGCCTTGTAGGCGCACGCCAGCTCCCTGCGTTCCAGGACCCCCGCCGCATGGAGGCGCCCGGAGAGCCCGCCCGCATCGAAGGTCTTGAGCATCGCACCCTTCGACGGCCCTTCCCCGACCAGGAGGAACCGGGCTTTCGCGTTCCGCGAGAGGAAGGAGGCCACGGTCGCGGCGAGAAACTCCACGTTTTTTTCGGGCGCCAGCCTCCCCACGTGGCCCACGACGAAGGCCTCCTCCGGGATCCCCGATCTCCGCCGGTATTCCCCGCCGTCGGCAGATTCGAAAACCCGGAGGTCCACGCCGGTGGGGATGACCTCGACGCGGACGCTCACGCCCCGGCGGGAGAGCAGTTCCGCAACGGTCTCGCTCGGCGCGACGACCGCGTCGCAGAGGTTGCAGTAGCCCGTGGCCAGATCCACCACGAATCGTTTGAGCTTCGGGGAATCGCCGGGCACGTAGTGGGTGTACTTTTCGTACATCGTGTGGTGGGTGAAGACCGCGGGCACATCCCGGGAAGCGGCCACCCGGAGCGCCGTGTCGCCCAGGAGGAAGGGATGGTGGGAATGGACGATTTCCGGGGAGAAGGTCTTCAGGGCGGCGGTGATCCTCCCGGTGATCGGCATGGGAACGGAAAAATCGCTTCCGTTGAAGTTCTGCACGGCCGGCACGCGGATCACGTCCTCCTCCCGTTCGGGAGCCCCCTCGAAGACCGGGGCCACGACGAGGACGCGGTGCCCGCCGCGGCGGAGCTCGTCGGTGAACCCGCGCACGCTTTTCGCAACGCCGCCCACGTGGGGGGTGAAGGTGTTGGTGACCATCAGGATGTTCACGAAACCCCCTCCCGGGTGAGAAGGATCGAACGGTCTCCGGCAGGAGCGGCGACCGGCTCGAAACCCGGCAGCCTCACCTCGATCCGGGGGGGGACCCCCCTCCAGGAACCGTTCCATTTTACCTCCACCCCTCCCCTGCGGGGCAGGACCGCGACGCTCACCTCACCGAAGGACGAGGGGGCGGGACCGAACGAGATCTCCGCACCCGGTTCCAGCCACTCGGGAAGGATCCCCGACGCCAGGATCAGGCCTTCCCCCTCCTCACGGAGAAAACCGTTCCGGAGCATGAGGACCCATTCCGCGGAAGCCCAGACGTGATGGCCGTCCCCCATGCATCCCCCCCCGGTTCTCGGGTGCACCGCCTCGGGCCACTGGCCGGTGGGGGAGGCAAGATCGGCCACGGTCCGGACCAGGTCGAACGCCCGCGGATCGCCCGCCCGGAGCAGGACCTGTGCCAGGTGCAGGGTCAGGTACGGATTCATCCCCGAGTGGATGATGTCCTGGTAAAAGCCCCCGCCCACGAGACAGCGGGCAAGAAGGAATTCCGCCGTATCGATGAGGCGCGCATCCGTCCCGGGGAAGAGCTTCAGCGGGTATCCCGCGGCCAGCGATCCCACCGCGCCCGAGTCCAGCCGCCGGGAGGGCGACGCCGGCATCGCGGGACGGCCCAGCCGGAGGGCAACCCGGGCAAGGCTCCTTTCGACGGTTTCCTGGAACCGTTCCGCTTCCTCCCGAAATCCGGATGCCGCTTTTCCCTCCCCCAGCGATTCGAGAAGTCCTGCGGCGGCGCGAAGCCCCGCCACTCCCCAGAAATCGTCCCAGTAGTAATAATCGTTGGGTCCCAGGTGCTCCGCGCTGAACCCGGGTGGGAGAAGCCCCCCGTACCTCTCATCCCGTTCCGCGGGCAACCGGTTCCTTGAAATCCAGAGGGCGCCCCGTTCGATCGCCCGCCGCCACTCCGGCTTCGGACCGCGGCCGGTGAGCCCGCAGTAGCGCGACAGGATCCACAGGGCCTCGCCGTTGGAGTCCCATTCCCCTTCCTGCGAGTGGAAGAGGCCGGTATGGGTCTGCCGTCCGGGGAAGGTGTCCAGGACCCTCTCCGCACGGTCCGCAAGCCCCGCGCACATCAAGGCGTGGAGAATAAACGCCGCATCCCGGAACCAGAACCTCTTGTATGTGTACGGGCCCGGGTAGACCTCCCCTCCGGGAGAATGGAGCACGAGGCTCCGGACGGCGGCATCGAAGAGGAACTGCATCCTTTTTTCCGGGAGCCGCAGGATCGTCGCGCCCGCAAGGACCTGCCCCCAGCCCGCCCTCTTGCGTTCCTGTGTCCGCCTCGGGGATCCCGCATCCAAGGGAACGCTCACGAGCACCTGCCTTGCCGCGTTTCCCTCGATCGCGAAGAGGGCGGCCGCGGTGGCCATCCCCACCTTGCAGCGGATCCCCGCCCGTTCATCCGTCTCGAAGAGCCGGGTGTGGATGTCCCCGGAATGGTAATCCGAGAATCCGTACCGGTCGGCGGGGGGGTCGAATGACACCGCATGATGCCGCCCCACCCTCCAGCAGGCGGCCCGGCGGTCCAGGTGGACCTCCTCCACGGAGCTGACGCCTTCCGGATTGTACGGCCGCAGCGCCACCACGAGATACGCCTCTCCCCCGCTCCTCGCCGCCAGGGAGAGCCTGCATACGGGAGATCCTCCCTCCTCGCCCACCTCCGCGCGGCACAGGAGCTCCATGCCGTCCCGCGCGCTGCGGGTCACCACCGCCACGCCGCCGTCAATGTCCAGGTCCTGGCAGGCATCGTCGAGCTGGGAAGGCACGAGGCTGGGCCCGTCCCGGGCCACGACCCACGCGTCCAGGGACCAGCCGTCCCAGAAGGGGGTGAGAAGTCCCCTCGGGTCCACGATGGGGAGTTCCTTGCAGTCGGGGACTCCCACGGCGGTCCAATTGCGATGGGTGAGGTTGACGTGGGTGAGGGAGAACGCCCGCGGGATGAACGACCCGTCCGTCGGGTCGTACTGCCGCTCCACCCAGAACGGCCAGATCCAGTC
>JBLNFH010000059.1:0-3316 GCA_050263475.1 Deltaproteobacteria bacterium | reverse complement strand
CAGCACCTCCTGTCCCCCGTTGTGGCCAACGCCGACGCGTTCGCGGCGATCCTCACGAATTGCCCGAAGATGATGTCCATCTTCAAGTACGTGGAGGCGATCGCCCCCTCCGGGCAGCCGGTGCTGATCACGGGGGAGACGGGCGTCGGGAAGGAGCTGTTCTCCCGGGCGGTGCACGAACTGTCGGGACGCAAGGGCTCCTTCGTCGCCGTGAACGTGGCGGGGCTGGACGACACCGTATTCTCGGACACGCTGTTCGGCCACAAGCGGGGCGCCTACACCGGGGCCGAACACCCCCGGGAAGGGCTGGTCGCCCAGGCCTCCGGCGGCACGCTGTTCCTGGACGAGATCGGCGACATGAAGGAAACCTCCCAGGTCAAGCTGCTGCGGCTGATCGAGGAGAAGGAATACTATCCTCTCGGGTCGGACGCGCCGGCTCGCAGCGAGGCGCGGGTGGTCTGCGCCACCCATAACAACGTGAAGGAGCTCGTGTCGCACGGAAGGTTCCGCCGGGACCTGTACTACCGTCTCTCCACCCACCACGTTCATATTCCCCCGTTGCGCGAGCGCACGGGGGACCTCGAGCTGCTCGTCGACCATTTCCTGGAGGATGCGGCGAATTCGCTCCAGAAGAAAAAGCCGACCGTCCCCCCCGAGCTGTACACGCTGCTGTCCACGTACCATTTCCCCGGGAACCTCCGCGAGCTGAAGACGATGACGTTCGACGCCGTGGCGCAGCACCGGTCGGGAATCCTGCCGCTCGACAGTTTCAAGAAAGCGATGGGGGACCATGCGCCGCCGGCGGATCCGGTTTCCGCACCGGTCGAGGACGGGAAGGTCCCGTTCATTTTATCCGGCGGTTTTCCCACGCTGAGCGAGGCGGAGGATTACCTGGTCACGGAGGCGCTTCGGCGCGCCAAGAACAACCAGGGAATCGCCGCCACCCTTCTCGGCCTCACCCGGCAGGCTCTCAACAAAAGGCTCGCGCGCGGGGCGAAGGCCGGCAAGCCTTCCCCCTGAGGGGCCGCCGCACACCGGGCTCCGCGGAATCGTCGCAACCCTCACGCGCATGCCGGCGGAAGGAGGAGACGGCATGAGGCATGTGGTAAGAATCGTCGGTCTGGGGTTCCTGGCCGCGGCGCTCTTCGCGGGCATCGCGTTCGCCCGTTCGGAAGGAAGCCACCGGCATCCCGCGGGCGGGGGGGAACCGCCGGAAGTGGAAGCCCGGCCCGCGGTCATCCAGGCCGCGGACGTGGAGCTCCTCGACCAGGACGGCGGAAAAGTGAAATTCCGCAGCGACGTCCTCGGCGACCGGATCGTCGTCCTCGACGTCTTCTACACGAGCTGCGGGCTGGTCTGCCCGATCCTTTCCGCCATCATGGCCGACCTCCAGGATTCGCTGGGGGAGCGCCTGGGAAAGGAAGTTTCCCTGGTATCGGTGACCGTCGATCCCGCTACCGACATCCCTCCGCGTCTCAAGGAGTATTCGGAACGGTTCCAGGCCCGCCGGGGCTGGACGTTCCTGACAGGGGAAACCGGCAGCATCGCGACCGTGCTCAAAAGCCTCGGGGCGTACACGGCGGACTTCACCCGACATCCCCCGATGATTCTCGTCGGCGACGCGCGGAAGGGCGAATGGACGCGGTATTACGGGTTTCCCTCGGCGGATCTCCTCCTGGGAAAGGTGAACGAACTTGCCGCGGCGCGCCGCACCCCCTTGCGGCGGAGCGAGGAAGCGCAGCGAAGCTATTTCACCGACCTTCCTCTCATGGACCAGGACGGCAGGGAGGTGCGCTTCTACACCGACGTCCTGAAAGGCAGGACGGTCGTCATCAGCTTCATCTTCACCAACTGCATGGAGGTCTGCCCCCTGCTGATGGCGAACCTGACCAAGGTGAAAACCCTGCTCGGCGAAAAGATGGGCCGTGAGGTGCACTTCGTGTCGATCAGCGTCGACCCCGAGGACGATACGCCCGGGGAGCTGCGGAAATACGCCGACCGATGGGAAGCGGGGCCGGGCTGGACCTTCCTTACGGGGAGGAAGGACCGGATCGACTGGGTGACCTACAAGCTGGGACAGTACACCTCCGACTTCCAGGAACACACGATGCTGCTTCTCCTGGGAGATGTGAACAACGGCCGGTGGGTGAAGGTGCCGGGCGACCAGCCGCCGGAAGTCATCGTCGAGAGGATCGACACCCTGCTGGGCAAGAGGGATAAAGGCGAGTGAGCCTGCCGCGGCGCGTCGTCCCGCTCCTCCTCGTTCTGTCGTGCGCCGTGGCCGCGGGCGCGGCGGCCCTGTCGGCGGGCGAGGCGCGCGGCAAGCGGATCTACCTGGAGGGCGAAGGCCGGCATCCCGTCTTCGCCGTCCTCGTGAAGCCCGGTATCAAGGCGCCGGGGTCCTCTTTCCCGTGCGTCAAGTGCCACCTCGAGAACGGGGAGGGGCAGCTCGAGGGCGGCGTCCGCTCGGCCAATATCGGCTACTACGCGCTCACCTCGGACTATCCCGGCGTCCGGCCCTCGGGGCGCTCCCATCCCCCCTACACCGCGGAGTCGCTGGAAACCGCCGTAACCGACGGGCGAGACCCCGCCGCGAACGAGCTGAACCCGGTGCATCCGCGGTACGAGATGGCGAAGGAGGATCTCGACGACCTCGTCTCCTACCTGAGGCTGCTGGGCAGGGAAACCGTTCCCGGGATCACCGACAACGAGATCCGCATCGGCGCCCTCCTGCCCGAATCCGGACCGCTGTCCGGCGCCGCCCGGGAAATGCATCTGCTGCTGTCGGCCTATTTCGCCGAGGTCAATGCCGGGGGCGGACTGTTCGGCCGCAGGGTCCGCTTCGTTCCCGTGCCGTTCGATCCGGGTAGGCCCGAAGGCGCTGCGGCAGAGATCGGGAAGGTACTTGCCGACGCGCCCGTCTTCTGCTTTCTCTCCAACCTGGGGATTCCCATCGAAAGCGAAGCGGCGAAACGACTGGCCGCCGAAGGCGTGCCTGTCGTCGCGCCCCTCCTGGTCTCCCCGACAAGCTCCTACAAGCTGGACCGGAACACGTTTTACCTCTATGCGAGCCTGTACGACCAGGCGCGCGTGATGCTCGATTTCGTGGCCGCGGGCGCGCGCGAGGACGCCCCGCGGATGGCCTTCCTCTATCCCATGGATCCCGACGGGGAAGGGGGGGGCGGCGGGAGCCAGGGAGCAGGCGAAGAAGTACGGCCTGTCTCCCGTGTCGGAGGAAACCTATCGCCCCGGGCGGTTCGACGCGCCGGGGGCGGTCGGCCGCCTCCGGGTCAAGGGAGGAGACACGGTCCTGTTC
>JBLNFH010000058.1:0-3569 GCA_050263475.1 Deltaproteobacteria bacterium | reverse complement strand
AAGAAGCCGGAGCGCCGGCTCGTGGAGAAGAAGCAGAGCACGGGGGGCCGGAACAACCGGGGGGCGATCACGTGCCGGCATCACGGCGGCGGGCACAAGCAGAAATACCGCATCGTCGATTTCCGGAGGGACAAGAAGGACATCCCGGCCACGGTGGCGGCGATCGAATACGACCCGAACCGCTCCGCCCGCATCGCGCTGCTGCATTACGCCGACGGCGAGAAGCGGTACATCCTCTCCCCGTCCGGGCTGGCCGTAGGGGACACCGTCGTCTCGGGCGCGAGCGCCGACATCAAGCCGGGCAATGCGCTCCCCATCCGCAATATCCCGGTGGGCACCCTGATCCACAACGTGGAGCTGAAGGTGGGGAAGGGCGGGCAGCTCGCCCGCTCCGCGGGCAGCGTCGTCCAGATCCTGGCCAAGGAGGGGCAGTACGCCCACCTGCGGCTCGCCTCGGGCGAGGTGCGGCTGGTGTTCATGGATTGCATGGCGACCGTGGGGCAGGTCGGCAACCTGGATCACGAGCAGGTCTCCCTGGGCAAGGCCGGGCGGAGCCGCTGGCTGGGCACGAGGCCGACCGTGAGGGGCGTGGCGATGAATCCCGTCGACCATCCGCTGGGCGGGGGGGAAGGCAAGTCCTCCGGCGGACGGCATCCCTGCACGCCCTGGGGGAAGCCGACGAAGGGATACAAGACGCGGAAGAACCCGTCCACGGACCGGTACATCGTCAAGCGCAGGAAATAACGGACAAGGGGCGAGGGCAAAGTGGCGCGATCCATAAAGAAGGGACCGTACGTAGAGGAAGGGCTGCTGCGCAAGGTGCGCAAGGCGGTCGACACGGGGGAGAAGAAGGTCATCAAGACCTGGTCCCGGCGGTCGACGATCACCCCCGACATGGTCGGGTACACGTTCGCCGTCCACAACGGCCGGAAGTTCATGCCGGTGTTCGTGACCGAGAACATGGTGGGCCACAAGCTCGGAGAGTTTTCCCCGACGAGGACCTTCCACAGCCATTCGGGGGACCGCAAGGCGAAGGTCAAGAAGTAAGGGCGCGTTCTAAGGAGAGGGTGCGATGGAAGCAAGAGCGACGGCGAAGTTCATGCGGGTGTCTCCCAGGAAGGCGCGGCTGGTGGTCGACCTGATCCGCGGGAAGAAGATCTCCGAGGCGCGGACGGTCCTGAACCTGGCGAAGAAGGCCTCCGCCGCGATCGTGAAGAAGGTGCTCGACTCGGCCGTGGCGAACGCGGGGCAGACGGGCGTCATCGACCTGGACACCCTGTACGTGAAGCAGGCCTACGTCGACCTCGGGGCGTCCATGAAGCGGTTCCGCCCGGCGCCGATGGGCCGCGCGCACCGGTACCGCAGGCGGTCCAGCCATATAACGATCGTGGTAGACGAAGCGTAACGGGTCTATATGACGTCGCGCAGGAAGAAATAAGGAGGGACTTTTGGGACAGAAGACGCATCCGTACGGGTTTCGGCTGGGGATCATCAAGACGTGGCGGTCGCGGTGGTATTCGGAGAAGGAATACGCCCACTACCTGCAGGAGGATCTCCGCATACGGACCTACGTCAAGGGCCGGCTGGTCCACGCCGGCGTGGCGGCCGTGGAGATCGAGCGGAAGTCGAACCGCGTGCACGTCGTCATCCACACCGCCCGCCCCGGGATCGTCATCGGGAAGAAGGGGGCGGAGATCGAGAACCTCAAGAAGGACCTCCTGAAGTTCACGGACCGCGAGGTGTCCATCACGATCCAGGAGATCCGCAGGCCGGAGACCGACGCCCAGCTGACGGCGGAGAACGTCGCCATGCAGCTGGAGCGGCGCGTGGCCTTCCGGCGCGCGATGAAGAAGACCGTCCTCTCCTCCATGAAACTCGGGGCGAAGGGGATCAAGATCCAGGTCGCGGGCCGGCTGGGCGGGGCGGAAATGGCGCGGACGGAATGGTACCGCGAAGGGCGCGTCCCGCTGCACACCCTGCGGGCGGACATCGACTACGGGTTCGCGCAGGCGAGGACCACGTACGGCACGATCGGGGTGAAAGTGTGGATCTACAAGGGAGAGATACTGCCCTCCGTCGCCCCCGCTTCGAAAACCGAATAGGAGAGTAAGGATCGATGCTGGCTCCCAAGAGGGTCAAGTTCCGCAAGACGCAGAAAGGCCGGCGGCGCGGCAAATCGCTGGCGGGCAGCACGCTCAACTTCGGCGACTACGGCGTCAAGGCCTCCGCGGCGGGGTGGATCACCTCCCGGCAGATCGAGGCGGCCCGCGTCGCCATGACGCGGTTCATCAAGAGGGGGGGCAAGATCTGGATCCGGCTCTTCCCCGACAAGCCGATCACGAAGAAGCCCGCCGAGACGCGCATGGGGAAGGGGAAGGGGGCGCCCGAGGAGTGGGTCTGCGTGGTGAAGCCCGGGCGGGTCCTGTACGAGATCGAGGGGGTCGACGAAGCGACGGCCCGCGAGGCGTTCCGGCTGGCGGGACACAAGCTCCCCATACAGACGAAGTTCCTCTCGAGGGAGGGGTAGGCGCCCATGAAGCGGAGAGAATGGAAAGAGATGGCGGCGGAGGAGCTGCGGCACAAGGCGACCGAGCTGCGCGACGAGATCTTCCGCCTGAAGATGAAGCGCGCGGCGTCCGCGCTGGACAACAAGATGCTGATCCGCATCCGCAGGCGGGACCTGGCGCGCGTGATCACGCTCCTGCGCGGGAAGTCCGGGGCGGCGGAAGGGAAGGCCAATTAAGATGGGTTCGGAGACAGCGATGGAGAGCCGGGGAATTCGGAAGACCAAGGTCGGGACGGTGGTGAGCGACCGGATGGACAAGACGGTCGTGGTCCGCGTGGAGCGGCTGGTCCCCCACCCCGTGTACAAGAAATACGTGAAGCGCCGGACGACCTACAAGGCCCACGACGAGAAGAACGAGTACCACATCGGCGACCGGGTGGAGATCGTCGAAACGCGCCCCTTGAGCAAGGAGAAGCGGTGGCGCGTGGGTCGGCTGATCGAGCGGCCGGTGGTCCGGTAACCCTACGAGCGGAGAGCGTACGCCATGATCCAAATGCAGACCATGCTGGATGCCGCCGACAACTCCGGCGCGAAGCGCCTCTGCTGCATCAAGGTGCTGGGGGGAAGCAAGCGCAGGTACGCGGGCGTCGGCGACATCATCGTCGTGAGCGTCAAGGAGGCGATCCCCCACGGCAAGGTGAAGAAGGGGGACGTCTACAAGGCCGTCGTGGTCCGGACGGTCAAGGAGGTCGGGCGGGCGGACGGCAGCTACCTCCGGTTCGACCAGAACTCGGCGGTGCTGATCAACCCCCAGATGGAGCCGATCGGCACCCGCATCTTCGGGCCGGTGGCGAGGGAGCTCCGGGCCAGGAAATTCATGAAGATCATATCCCTGGCGCCCGAAGTCCTGTAGGGCCGGGGGGGAGAGGAAGCGATGGCCGAGGGCACGCTGCACGTGAAGAAAAACGACATCGTCAAGGTCATGGCCGGAAGGGAAAAGGGCAAGGTCGGCCGGGTCCTGAAGATCGACCGGGAGAAGGGGCGCGCCTTCGTCGAGAAGGTG
>JBLNFH010000057.1:0-3743 GCA_050263475.1 Deltaproteobacteria bacterium | reverse complement strand
GTCGCCTTCGTGGTGCCCCGGGACGTCGAGGGCCTGACGATCGTGGAGGCGCGGCGGGCGAGCGACGGCAGGGAGCTGGAGGAGGGGTTCGACATCCCGGAGACGGGGATCACCCAGGGGTACCTGTTCTTCGAAAACGTGTTCGTGCCCAACGAGAGGGTGTTCCTGTTCGGCGAATACCCGTACACGGGGAAATTCATCCAGTACTTCACCGCGAACTACCGCGCGTGCATCGGGGCCTGCGTGGCGGGGCAGGGCGACGTCATGATCGGGGCCGCGATGCTGATGGCCCGCGCCAACGGCCTGCCCGTGAAGACGTTCCTGAACAAGATGGTGGAGATGGCGGTCAACAACGAAGCCACCTACAGCGCGGGGGCCGGCGCCCTGGCCCTGGGCCGGCAGCACCCCGCCGGGGTCTGGGTGGCCGATTCGATGGCGGCGCACACGAACAAGGTGCTGGTCGCCACGCTTCCCTACCAGACCAAGCGGATCTGCCAGGACATCTGCGGCGGGATCGCCGAGACGGGATGCTTCCCCTCCCACAAGGATTTCACCAGCCCCGCGACCGGACGCCTGGTCCGGAAGTACCTCAAGGCGGGACAGAAAGTCTCCGCCGAAGCCCGGGCCCGCGCGGCCCGCCTGGTGGAATGGCTGACGCTGGGGGCGGGGGTGCCGGGGACGATGCACGGCGGCGGCTCCCCGGACGGCGCGAAGCTGGTCGTCCGGATGGAGACGGCGTTCGAGGAGTACGCCGGATACGCGGCGCAGGTGGCCGGGATCGCCGAGCCGGTGCCCGAGCCGGAGAGAAACAAATAACCCGTCGGAAAAACCGAACCACCAAATCAGCAAGGAGGAACCGATGCCGGAGCTGAAGTTCACCCAACAGCAGGAGATGCTGCGCAAGGCGGTGCGGGAATTCGTCGAGAAGGAGGTCAAGCCGGTTGCCCACCGGATCGACACGGAGAACCACTTTCCGGCCGAAATCTTCCGGAAGATGGGGCAGCTGGGGTTCGCCGGGGTGTTCGTCCCCCAGAAGTACGGCGGGGCGGGCCTCGGGCTGACCGAGCGCGCGATCGTCCTGGAGGAGCTTGGGCGGCACGCCGCCGGGTTCGCCATGGCGCTGATGACCCATCACCTGGGCGTCGAGGCGATCCTCTCGTTCGGCACGGACGAGCAGAAGCAGAAGTACCTCCCCGACCTTGCGGCCGGGAGGAAGGTCTCCGGCCTGGCGGTCACCGAGCCGACCGGCGGCTCCGACGTGGCCGGGCAGAAGTCCACCGCGGTCCGCGACAACGGACATTGGGTGATCAACGGCAGGAAGTGCTTCATCACGAACAGCTCCAACGCGGAGGTCAACGTCGTGACCGCGCGGACGGGCGAGGACGCCAAGGGACGCCCCGCGTTTTCCGCCTTCATCGTGGAGACCGGGGCGGAAGGGTTCTCGCCGGGGCGGGAAGAGGACAAGCTGGGCCTGCGCGGCTCCTCCACGGGCGACCTGCTGCTGAACAACTGCCGCGTCGGGGAGGCGTCCCTGCTGGGGGGGGAGGGGAACGGGATGAAGATGGCGCTGGGGCTCTTCACGAAGATCGGCCGCACGGGCATGGCGGCGATCGGGCTGGGGATCGTCCGCGCCTGCCTGGAGGAAGGGGTGAAGTTCGCCAGGGAACGGGTGCTCTACGGGAAGCCGCTGTCCAAACTCCAGGCGATCCAGTTCGAGATCGCGCAGACCCGGATCGAGTACGAGACCGCAAGGCTCCTGACCTACCATTCCATCGGCCTGAAGGAGGGCGGCGCCGGCGCGGACGCCGAGATCGCGGCGGCGAAATACTATTCCTGCGAGTGCGCGGTGCGGTCCGCCAAGCGCACCATGGACCTCATGGGAGGGTATGGCGTCATCAACGAGTATCCCGTCGGCCGCTACTTGAGGGACGCGTTGACCACCATCTCCTGCGGCGGGACCTCGCACATCATGCAGATCATCGTCGCCGGTCAGACGCTCAACTGAGGGCCGCCTGCGGATGGAAGGGTTGAACCTCGCCGTCCTGGTGAAGCCGGTCCCGGACCCTTCGTGCTACGACCGCATCGAGATCGACCCGGCGACCGGCGTTCTCCTGCGCCAGGGGATGCCGGCGGTGCTGAACCCGACGGACAAGCATGCACTCGAGGCGGCGCTTGCGCTGCGGGAGAAGCACGGCGGCCGTGTCGCGATCGTCGGCATGGCGCCGGAAAGCGCGTCGGAGACCTTGAGGGAAGGGCTGGCGATGGGTGCCGACGAGGTGTTCCTCCTGAGCGACCGGGCGTTCGCCGGCTCCGACTCGCTGGCCACCTCGCGGGTCCTGGCGGCCGGGATCCGCAAGGCGGGGTCCTTCGACCTCGTGCTGGCGGGCAACGAGAGCGCCGACGGGGGCACGGCGCACGTCGCCTCCCAGGTGGGGGAGCTTTTGGGCGTCGCCCACCTGACGAACGTCATCCGGCTGGAGGTGGGGGAAGACGGGGGCGTCGCCGCGAGGACCCGGATCGAGAACGGGCACCTGGAGGTGGAAGGGTCCCTCCCGATGGTCGTCGGCGTGCGGCGCGAGATCAACACCCCGCGGTACACCTCCCTGATGGGAGTCCTTGCCGCCCAAAGCAAACCGGTTTGCGTGTGGGGTGCGAAGGACCTGGGCTTGAGCGACTCCGAGATCGGGATGGAAGGCTCCGGCATGCGTCCGGGCCGGCTGAGCCGGCCGGAGTTCCGGCGCAAGGGGGAGCGGCTGGAAGGAAGCCCGGAAGAGGCGGTGCGGCGCATCGTGGCGGTCCTCCGGGCGGAAGGCGTTCTGGGATAACGAGGGGAAAGGGACGCGGGCGATGCCGGATCGGCGGCGTGCGATTTGGGTAGTGGCGGAGCAGGCGCCGGGGAAGCTCGCCACGGTGACCCTCGAGGTCCTCGGGCAGGCCCGCAGGATGTCCGCGCAATCCGGCGGGTGCGGGGTTGACGCGGTCCTGATGGGCAACGGCGTAGGCCGCCTGGCCGGGGATCTCCTGGCCGGCGGGGCGGACAAGGTCTTTCTGGTGGAGGACCCCAGGCTCGATCTGTACCAGAACGACACGTACGGGGAGGTGCTGCACCGGCTGATTCTCCGCGAGGAGCCGGAAGTCGTCCTCTTCGGCGCGACGGCCATGGGGGAGGAGCTGGCGCCGACGGTGGCGGCCCGGCTGGGCACGGGGCTGGGCGCGCACTGCACGGACCTCGGGCTTGGGCCCGACGGCCTGCTGACGATGGGGGTCCTGGGGTTCGGGGGGCGCGTGCACACCGAGATGTTCTGCCCCGCCCGGCGCCCGCAGATGGCGAGCGTGAAGCCGGGCATGTTCCCTCCCCTCGAACGCGGGGAGACGGAAGGCACCGTCCAGCGCGAGGATGCGTCCGCGCTGCTTGCGGGCGCACGGATCCGCCTGAAGGCGGTGAAGATCGTCCGGGAGGAACCGGAAGGGATGCCGCTGGAGAAAGCGGATGTGGTCGTGGCCGGCGGTTGGGGGATCGGAGGCCGGGAGAACTGGCATCTTTTGGCCGAGTTGGCGAGCGAGCTGTCCGGCGCCGTGGGGTGCACCCGCCCCGCGTTGGACGAGGGGTGGACGGCCGGCGAGCATACCATGATCGGCACCAGCGGGAAAACCGTGCGGCCCAAGGTCTACCTGGGATTCGGCATCTCGGGCTCTCCCCACCACACCGTGGGGATCCGGGATGCGGGGGTCATCATCAACGT
>JBLNFH010000056.1:0-7862 GCA_050263475.1 Deltaproteobacteria bacterium | reverse complement strand
TGTGACGCGAGTAGCATCCTACGCGGTTTTGCGTAAAGGGGGATCCTGCTCCTTCGAACCGTCGGTCTCTCCTCCCATGAAGCGTCCGTTGCCGGAAGCGCTCTTTTTTGAGGCGGATCCGGGCGAGGAAGGCAAGGTCCCGAGCCCGCCGGAGAGGTAGTCCGACAGGGAAAGCGGCGTAAACCCGAAGGCGGAATAAAACGGATCGGGATCGCAGATGCTCTCCCCCAGGAGCATCTCGAGCTGGTCCGTGGTCAGCGGAAATCCCCGGTATCGCTGCAGCCGGGAGACGACGGGGCGCAGGAGGGAAAGCGGGACGTGAACCTTGCGCGCGCGGCGGCCCACGCTTGCCGCCACCTTGTCGAGCAGCTCGTTATAGGAGAACCGCTCGGGCCCGCCCACTTCGAACACTTTTCCTTCCGTACCCGACGAAAGGAGCGCGTCCGTAAACCCCTTGGCCACGTCCCCGATGAAAACCGGTTGAAGCCGGTAGGAACCGTCCCCCGGGACCGGGACGACGGGGGCAATACGCAGGATCCCTGCGAGCTCGCCCAGGAACTGGTCTCCCGGGCCGAAGATGACGGATGGGCGGAAGATCGTCCACGGGATGCCGGATTGCCGGACCAATTCCTCGGCGCGGCCCTTCGTATCGAAGTACCCCGCGGGTTTGACGGGACGCGCCCCTGCCCCCAGAGCGCTCATGTGGATGAGCCGGGAGACCTCCCACCGCCGTGCGGCGTCCACGACGTTGCGGGTGGCGTCGACATGAAGGCGTTCGAAGGTGACGTCCTGCCTGGGGCTCTCCCGGATGATCCCCACCAGGTGCACGACCGCCATCGTCCCCTGGACCGCGTATTCCACCGACTCCCTGTTGGTGATGTCTCCCGGGGTCACCCGGCAGGCGCTCCGCACATCGGCGGGGATCCTCCCTTCCGATCCCTCACGCACGAGCAACCTGGGGAGAAATCCCCTCGCGATCAGCGCGCGGCACACGTGGGTGCCCACGAAACCGGTACCCCCGGTGACCAAAACCTCCCGGTAATCCATGGCGTATCCCAGGACCATGTTCGTAAGATGCGGGAAACCGCCCCGCCATTTCATCCCGCTTGCCTATCCCCACGCTTTGAGGCATCTTCAGAATGGGCTCGGCAGGCGACTGCACCCATTCCGCGGAAGGGAGATCCCGATGCCAACCTATTCTTTCGTCTGCAGAAAGTGCGGCCGGAAATTCCAGGAAATCCTTACCTTCCGGGAATACGAAAACGGAAAGCGGAAGTGCCCGAAGTGCGGCAGCAAAAGCGTCGCACAGCTGCTAGAGGGCTTCTACGCGAAGACGTCGAAAAAATCGTAGGCGGGAGGGTCCGTGGAGGAGTTTGCGGGAACCGAGACGTGGCGCGTCTTTCGCATCATGAGCGAGTTCGTGGATGGATTCGAATCCCTGCGCAACGTCGGCCCCGCCGTTTCCGTTTTCGGAAGCGCGCGCGCCAGGCGGAACGACTGGTCCTACAAGGCAACGATGAAAATCACCGAGCTCCTCTCCCGGCGCGGCTACTCGATCATCTCCGGCGGAGGCCCGGGCATCATGGAGGCCGCCAACCGCGGCGCCAGGCGCGGGAAGGGGCTTTCCATCGGTTTGAACATCTCCCTGCCCACGGAACAGAAGCCGAACCGGTTCCAGGACAAGTCGCTGGTTTTCCGGCACTTCTTCTCCCGCAAGGTGATGTTCGTCAAGTACGCCTCGGGCTATATCATCATGCCGGGCGGGTTCGGCACGCTCGACGAGTTCTTCGAATCCCTGACCCTGCTGCAGACCGGGAAGATCCGGAGATTCCCCGTGGTGATGATGGGGAAGAAATACTGGGAGGGGCTCATCCGCTGGATGGAGAAGGTGATGGTGGCGGAGGGGACGATCTCGCCGTCCGACCTCGAATTCTTTTACCTGACCGACGACCCGCATCAGGCGGCGGAACACATCATCCAATTCCATCTGGAGCGCGTGCGCACCGTGGGCGAGCGGCGCAAGGTGGTCGCCCTGCCCCCGGAGGAGCCGCCGACCCTCTAGGGGCAAGGATCCCCGGGGGGAAATGAGGAGCGTCATGGCGAAGCGGATCGTCATCTACACCACTCCCTGGTGCCCGGACTGCCGGGCAACCAAGAAGTTTCTCGACGCGCGGGGGATCCCCTACGAAGAGATCGACATCGAGAAGGACCCCGGCGCCGCGGAGATCGTGATGAAGCTGAACGACGGCATGAAGAAGGTCCCCACGCTCGACATCGAAGGGGTAATCGTCTCGGGGGACAAGTTCGACGCCAAACGGTTCGAAACCGACCTTCGCGCCGCCGGGGTCCCTATCCCGTAAGGAACTCCAGCACCTCGCGATTGAACGCTTCGGCGTTCTCGGCGAACAGCCGGTGGGGGGCCCCGGGCAGCAGAACCAGCTTCGCTCCGGTGATCCGCTCCGCGATCCGGCGGGAATTGACCGGGGGCACGAGCCGGTCCGCGGTCCCCGCGATCACCAGCGTGAGCGCGCGGATCCCCTTGAGGCGATCCCCCGCGGAGTGGCCGACCGCGGCGGCCAGCTGCGCCGTGTACCCTTCGGGCGAGGACGGCGCGGAGAGCCTTCGCGCGATGAAGCCCTCGATCTCCTCGGGGTGCTCCCGCCGGAACCGCCCGGAATAAAGGAAGGGGATCGTCCGGCGCAGATCTTCCTCCCGGTCCCCGCCGGGAGTGCGCAGAAACGCGGCAAGCGCCTCGGGCGGCGGGCGTTCCGACACGTCCCCCCCGGGGGTGGTGCACGCCAGCACCAGCCTCTCCACGCGCCCCGGATGGCGCAATGCGGCCTCCTGGGCAATCATCCCGCCCAGGGAGACCCCGAGCACATGGGCGCGCTCCACGCCGAGGAAAGATAACAGCGCGACGGCGTCGTCCGCCATCTCCCCCGTCGCATACGGCCCCGGCGGGGTATCGCTTTCCCCCGAGCCGCGATTGTCGAAGAGGATCACCCGGAAGTGCGGCGCGAAGGCGGGGACCTGGGCGAGCCACTCGCGCCGGTCGCTCCCCAGCCCGTTGACCAGCAGGAGCGGGAAGCCGGTCCCGCGGACCTCGTAGGCCATCCGGAACCCCGGGGCGTCGGTGTGCGGCATGGGTACATTATATGCCCGGGGGGATCCGTCGTAGAATGGAACCGCGATGGACGCCTTCCTCCTCAAGCGGATCGTGGCGGAGCTCTCCGGGGAGCTGCCCGGCGCGCTCGTCTCCAAGGTCCACCAGCCGATGGAAAAGGAGGTCGTTCTCACGCTGTGGACGGGCCGGGAGGAGCGGCGGCTCCTTCTGTCCGCCGACCCGGAAATCTGCCGGATCCACCTCTCCACCCGCAAGGTCCCCAATCCCCCTTCGCCGCCCCGGTTCTGCCAGTTCCTGCGGCGCCACCTTGAAGGGATGCGGATCGAGGGCCTCTCCGTCACCCCGTTCGATCGCCGGGTGCGGATCGACTTCGTCTCGACGCGCCCGGACGCGCTCCACCGGCGGACCGCCCTGCACGCCGAGCTCTACGGCCGGCACGCGAACCTGATCTACGTGGACGAGACGGGGACGATCCTTGCGCCGCTCCGGGAGGTGGCCCCCGAGGAGAGCCCGATCCGGCAGGTCGCCCCGGGGATCCCGTATCGCCCCCTGCCGCCGCCCGAGCGGATCTTCCTGCCGGATTTCACCCTCGCGGACGCGGAGCGCATCTGCGCCCTTGCCTGGGAGGGATTCCCGCGCACGCTCCAGCAGGAGATCTCGGGGCTGGGACAGGAGCTGGCCCGGGAGGCGGCGGAGCGCGGCAAGGACGGCCCCGCGGACCTGTACGCGGCGATCCGGGAGTTCGTGCGCCGGTACGAGGAAAACGACCTCGCCCCCGGCATCGGGACGCTCCCTTCGGGGAAAAAGCGGATCCTGCCCTTCCCCTGCCCCGCGGCGGGCTTCACGGATTTTCTCCCCTTTGCCGGCGCCAACGAGGCGGCAAACGCCTACTACTCGGAAGCGGCGGCCGGCCGGGAACAGGCGGCGCTGCGCCAGCAGCTCCGCTCGAGGATTGCCGCCCTGCTGAAAAAGGCGCGGCACAAGCTGGACAACATCGGGGGAGACGAGGAGCGGCTCGCGGAGGGGCTGAAAGGGGGCGCGTACGGGGAGACGCTGAAAGCCTCCCTGCACGAGCTGCGGAAGGGGATGACGGAATTCGCAAGAATCCCGCTCGACCCCGCGAAGACCCCCGTGGAGAACATGAACCGGTACTTCCGGTGGTTCAAGAAGGCGAAGCGGGCCGAGGAGATCGTCCGGACGCGGAAGCGGGATGCCGCCGAAGCGGTCTACTACCTGGAGTCGCTGGAAGGCCAGCTTGCCGCAGCGGAAAGCGGGGAGGAGCTGCTCGCCGTGCGGCAGGAGCTCTCCCAGGCGTTCGCGCCGAAGAAAGCCCGCGCCGGAGGGAAACGGCAGCGGCGCCCGGAGGCCCCGGGGCCGGTCGCGCCGCAGGTGGACCGGCTGGAGTTTTCCGGCTACACGATACTGGTCGGAAGGAACAACGCGGGAAACGACCGGATCGTGAAGGAGCTCGCGGCGCCCGCCGACCTGTGGCTGCACGCCCAGGGGATCCCGGGCAGCCATGTCCTGGTCAAGGTGAAACCGGAGGAGGCGACCCCGCGGGGCGTCATCGAGGAGGCGGCGCGTCTCGCCGTGCTGCACAGCAAGGCGAAGGGCGCATCGAACGTGCCGGTGTTCCTGGCCGAGGCCCGTCACGTCTCCAAGTTCAAGGGGGCGAAGCCCGGCCTGGTCCGCATCGCGAAATACCGGACCGTCTCCGTCCGCTGAAGGGACGGCCCTTCCCCGCCGCGCCCGTCATCCCCCGTTCGACCGGCTGGTGATCGGCATCCGGCGGTCCTTGCCGAGCGCCCGGGGCGTGATCTTCACCCCGGGAGGCGCCTGCCGCCGCTTGTATTCGCTTTTGTCCACGAGCGAGACGACCTTCCGGACGACCTCCTCGGGGAAGCCCCGGGCGACCATCTCGGCGACGCTGCGGTCCTTCTCGACGTACATCCGCAGGATCGGGTCGAGGACGTCGTACTCGGGCAGGGAATCCGAGTCCCTCTGGTCGGGGCGAAGCTCCGCCGACGGGGGGCGCGTAAGGACCCGTTCCGGGATGACCGCGAAGCCGCGCTTCCCGTTGTAATACCGGGAGACCCGGTAGACCATCGTCTTGTAGAGATCCTTGATGACGGCGAACCCGCCGGCCATGTCCCCGTACAGCGTGGCGTAGCCGACGCTCATCTCGCTCTTGTTCCCCGTCGTGAGCACCAGGAAGCCGAACTTGTTCGACAGCGCCATCAGCATCGTCCCGCGGATCCTCGCCTGGATGTTCTCCTCGGTGGTGTCCGGCGGATAGGCGCGGAACGGCTCGGACAGCGCCGCAAGCAGCGCGGAAAACGGCGCCTCGATGGAAAGGTCGAGGCACCGGATGCCGAGGTGCTTCGCCAACGCGTGGGCGTCCTCCACGCTCTGGGGGGACGTGTAGGGGGACGACAGCGTCACCCCGGTCACGCGGGAAGCGCCCAGCGCCTCCACCGCGACCGCCGCCACCAGGGAGGAATCGATCCCGCCGGACAGCCCGATGATCACGCCCGGGAACCGGTTCTTCCCGACGTAGTCCCGGGTCCCCAGGACCAGCGCGCGGAAGATCTCCTCTTCCTCCTTCGGCACAGGGGCGATGGGGCCCCCTTCCCCGGGCCCGTCCACGTCGCAGACCAGGAGCTCCTCGCCGAACAGGTTGGCGCGCGCCAGCAGCTCTCCCTTCGCAGAGACCACCATGCTCCCCCCGTCGAAGACGAGTTCGTCCTGACCGCCCACCAGGTTGCAGTAGGCCACCGGCCGTCCCGAGCGCAGCGCGTGCCCGGCCACCAGCTCCCTGCGGGTTTCCCATTTCCCCGCGTGGTACGGCGAGGAGGATAAATTGAGGATCAGCCTCGCCCCCGCCTTCGCCTCCCGGGGGAGCGGGCCGCCCCGGACCCAGATGTCCTCGCAGATCGTGACGCCGACCGCGGAGCTCCCCGCCCGGAAAAGGAACGGCTCCTTGCCCCGGCCGAAATACCGGACCTCGTCGAACACGCCGTAGTTGGGCAGGTGCATCTTGTGGTAGACGCCCCGGACGCGGCCCCCCGAGGCGATCCCCGCCGCGTTGTAGATCCGCCCGTCCTTTCCCCGGTCGACGAACCCCACGACCGCCGCGATCCCCCGGACCTTCCCGGCAAGCTCCCGCCACGCGGCGAGGTTCTCCTCGATGAAGGAGGCCCGCAGCAGCAGGTCCTCCGGCGGATAGCCCGTCAGCGCCAGTTCGGGGAAGACGACCACTCGGGCGCCTTCCCCCCGTGCGCGGTCGGAGGATTCCAGGATGTTGCGGGCGTTGCCCGCAATGTCCCCGACCGTCGTATTGATCTGCGCCAGGGCGATTCGAAGCGGCTTCATGTCTCCATTCTCCGGGAAATCGGCCCGGGGGGGAAGGCCGCAGGGACCGGGTGGAAAATTTCCCCTTGCCCGGTATAGTACCCTGTATGCCCCGGTCCCTGTACGACCGCAATTACATCCTGCTGAACGTCTCCAATTTCCTCTATTCGCTGTATTCCACGGTGTTCATCTTCCTCCCCCCGTTCCTCTACGAGCGCAGCATCCGGGAGGGGGAGATCGGCCTCATCATGGCGACGGGGACGCTGGTGTCGGTGGGCCTGAAGCCGGTCAACGGGCTCTTCGTGGACCGCGGCGGGCGCACGGCGTTCCTGGTCTCGGGATCGCTTCTGGCCAGCGCGTCCACGATCCCCTGGCTTTTCGTGACGGGGGGAGGGGCGCACCTCTTCGCCATCCGGATCTTCCAGGGGGCCGCCTACTCCTTCTTCGCCACGGCCTCGTACGCCTACATCGCCGCGGTCGCTCCGGCGGAACGGCGGGGCGAGGCGCTCGGGGTGTTCGGGCTGTCCTTCTTCATCCCGACGGCCCTGGGGGGATGGCTCGGGGAGTGGGTGATCGGATGGGGGGGATTCCACGCGCTCTTCCTGGCCGCGTCGGTCATCGCGTTCCTGTCGGGGGTCCCGCCGCTGCGGATGAAGGAGCCGCAATCGAGCTCGCGGCTGTCCCCCGGGATGCTTCTGGATTTTCTCTCGCGCACCTACTTCATCCCCAACACCGCGGGATTCCTGTTCGGGATGGCGTACGGCTGCCTGTTCACCTTCCTGCCGGTCTTCCTGCTGATCCGGAAGATCCCCTCGCTCGGGATCTTTCTCTGCGTCTATGCCTTGACCGTCATCGGCACCAGGACCCTCGCGCGCAGGCTCGCGGACCGGATGCCGCGGGAACGGCTGAGCCTGATCTCCCTGCTGCTCCTGGGGGCGGGCATCCTCGCCATCCCGTTCCTTTCCGGGTCCGCCGGCCTCTGCGGCGTGGCGGTGGTCTCCGGCACCGGGCACGGGTTTCTCTTCCCGTCCCTGTCGGCGCTGATCCTGGACCGGTCGGGGAGGGAGAAGGGGGGGATGGCGATGGCGATGTTCACGGGCGCGTTCGACATGGGGATGGTGATCGGGGCGGCGGCCTTCGGCTATGTCGCCCAGTACCTGGGATACGCCGTCATGTTCTGCTCGGTGGCCGGGATCACCGCGGCAGGCTCCCTGTTCTTCTTCACCCAGGACCCGGCGTTCCGGAAAGCATCGCCTCCCGGACCCGCTTCATAAGCTGCGGGAGGTCCGCCATCACCATCCCGGCGGTGGGGATCGGGGGTAACACCTCGACCAGCACGTTGCCGGGCCGGATCCGCAAGCTGTCCGCCGCCACGATCTCGCGCGTC
>JBLNFH010000055.1:0-3726 GCA_050263475.1 Deltaproteobacteria bacterium | reverse complement strand
GGTCCCGAGCCCCAGGTCCCCCATCAGCCAGTAGAGGGCGCCGGGGATCTTTCCCGGCGGGGACAGCGCCACCAGGAGCATGATCAGGGCGTTCAGAAACGCACCTACCACCACCCCCATGAGGATAAGCCGCTCCCGGGAGACCCCGCTGCGCCTGCGCGCAATAAGGAAGACCGCCGATGCGGCCAGGGCGGCGCCCAGGAAGGCGCACAGGGGAAGGGGAAGAAAGGAGTCCGCCGGCAGGAGCAGGAATGCCGCCAGGGCCCCCACGGCGGCGCCGCCGGAGACCCCCAGGATGTACGGGTCGGCCAGCGGGTTGCGAAGCAGCGCCTGGAAGGCCACCCCCGAGGAGGAGAGCGCTCCCCCCACCAGCGCCCCCAGCAGCGCGCGGGGAAACCGAAGCGTTAGGACGACCTTGGCGCCGGTGTCGCCGGCGACCCCGCTCCACCCGTTTTCGGCGAGCGCATCGACGACATGCCGGAGGGAGATGTCCGTGGGACCAGTCGATACCGACAGGGCGATCGCTCCCAGGAAGGCGCCGAGAAGACCGGCGTGGATGGGAAGGATCCTCCTCATCGCCCATTCCCCCGGGACTCCTTCATGGATGCCCCTGCGTGGCGCCGCCGCCAGGCGGAGACGGCCCGGGAAACCTCTTCCAGGGCCGCGACCATCCTGGGCCCCGGACGGGTGACCAGGTCCCCGTCGAGGGAAACGACCCCCGCATCCCGGAAGGCGGGGATCTCCTTCCATCGGGTGACTTCGGGGGAAAACCGTTCGACCCCTTCCATTGCGGCAAGGAAGATGAGATCGGGCCGCACCGCCAGCAGGTCCTCCACGGTGAGCCGCGGATAGCGGCCGGAAAACGTAGCGGCGGCATTTCTGCCTCCTGCGAGCCGTATGAGCTCGTCCATGAAGGTCGCCTGCCCCGCCGCGATGATCGGCTGGGTCGACACGACGAAAAGCACGCCGGGAACGGGATCCGAGGCCTGGTTTGTCGCCCGGGCGGCGCGGACGCGCAAGGCGTCCGCTTCCCGGCGCGCCCTGGCCGGAACGCCCAGGAGCTCCCCGATCCGCTCGATGGCCGCGTAGATGCCGGAGAGGTCCTGGGGCCCGACCGCGAAGCACGGGATCCCCATCTCCTCGAGGGCACGAACCTTCTCCCTCGGGTTGCCGTCCGTCGTGCACAGGACAAGATCCGGGGATGCCGCGACGATCCGCTCGATGTCGGGATCCGCGATCCCCCCGATCCTCGGAAGCGTTTTCGCCGCGGGCGGGTAGTTGCAGTAGCGGGTGACGCCGACCAGCTTCCTCTCCTGACCCAGGAAGAAGACGATCTCGGTAAGGCTCGGGGCAAGGGAGACCAGGCGGCGGGGCTCGGCCAGCAGCCGCACAGCGGCCCCCCGGTCGTCCTTCATCTCGACCGGGTAGGCGGCGCCCGCCCCGGGAACGAAAACCAGGCAGTTCAGCAGGAGGAGCAGGAGCGCGCAGCCCCGGGCGATCCCGGCCGGCCTTGCGTTCTCGCGTCCGTCAGAATCTTGCCGCAAAAGAATTCCCCCCAGCCTCTTCTCCTTCGCGGGAGAGAGATTGGGGGGAGGATGTGCCGCGCGCCCGCAGTCCCGACCCTTCGCCCGCGAAAGGTGTTCCGGGAAAATCCCGGTCGGGCCGGTCTCCTGGCTTCCGGTTCGAGCCTACTCTCCGCGCCTTCCCTGAGGGGTCCCCCCCGGTGGCCTATTCGCGGATTTCGTCGCCGGTTACAGTTGCGGGGCAGCGATGGATTCTCACCATCTTCCCTTGTCGCCCATTCTGGGCGCCCGACGGGAACTTCCGATCTGTCCCTTCATTCTTTCGCAGATCCCGGGGGGTGTCAATCTCCCCGACATCCTGCGGGGCGTTTCCCGCGGGAACCGGAGGCTGCGGACGGAGCCGATTCAGCTGGAGCGCGAGACGATGTAATCCGAGAGCGACAAGAGGGCGCCGCGGGCCCTCGAGGCGGGAAGGGCGGAGAGGATCCGCTTCCCGCGGTTCACGAAGGTTTTTGCGGCCCTTGCGGTGTACGGGATTCCGCCGTGGCGTTCGACCATCCGCCCGAGGAACGCGATGTCGCGGTCCGAGCGCTCGGGGAGGCCGAGGAGCGTGGCGGCCTTCCTGAGGTCCGCCGCATCCGCCTCCCGAAGGGCGTGGATGAGCGGCAGCGTGACCTTCCCTTCCCGAAGGTCCTGGCGCGGGCGCTTCCCCAGCTCCTTCTCCGTCCCGGTATAGTCGAGGATATCGTCCATCAGCTGGAAGGCGATGCCGACGGCCTTCCCGTACTCGAACATCCGCCCGCGCAGCGCCCGGCCCGCCCCCGCAAGCACGGCGCCCGTCTCGCTCGCGGCCGCGATCAGGGACGCCGTCTTGTTGTAGACGACGCGCAGGTAATCCTTCTCCGTTATCCCCGGGTCGCTGGACTTCGTCAATTGAAGGACTTCCCCCTCGGAAAGGGAGACGAGCGTCCGGGCATAAATCCCCAGCACGTCGATATCGCCGTCCTCGGTCATCAGCTGGGAAGCGCGGGCGAACAGGAAATCGCCGACCAGGATGCTGACGGAATTGCCGAAGACGACGTTGGCGGAAGGCTGTCCGCGGCGCACGCTCCCGAGATCGACGACGTCGTCGTGCAGCAGCGTCGCCGTGTGCATGTACTCGGTCACGACCGCCATCACGGTCCTGCGCGGCCCGGAGTACCCGCACGCCTCCGCCGCCAGGAGGAGGACGGCGGGACGGAACCGCTTGCCCCCGGAGAGCGTGATATGCCTCCCCACGACGGGGATGAGGGGTACGGGGGACTTCAGGTTGGATACGAGCGCCCGCTCCACCTTGCGCAAATCGTCGCGCAGATACCGGAAAACGGCGTCGATATCGAACGGATGGTCCTCCATGGCAGATTGAATCTAACGTAGCGGGTTTCCCACTGTCAACGGGGCCGCGGATTCGATAGCATGGAAGCCGTGTACAAGCGGAAGGACAGCTACTACCTGCAGGCCAAGAAGGAAGGATACCGGTCGCGGGCGGCCTACAAGCTCACGCAGATCGTCCAGGCGGAGCGGATCGTGCGCAGGGGAGACTGCGTCCTCGACGCCGGCTCCGCGCCGGGGGGGTGGAGCCAGGTCCTGCTGCCGCTCGTGGGGGACAAGGGCAAGGTGGCCGCCGTCGACATCCTGCCGATGGAGCCGCTGCACGCGGAGAATTTCCGCTTCTTCCAGGACGACCTCTCCCTCCCCTCTCTCCCTCCCCGGATCATCGAGTTCTTCGGGAGGAAGGCGGATGTCGTCCTGTCCGACGCCGCCCCGAACACCTCGGGGATCGCATTCACCGACCAGGCCCGGTCCGCCGACCTCGTCCGGGTCGTCTTCTCCCTGGCGTGCAAGACGCTGAAGGAGGGGGGAACCTTCCTCGCCAAGATCTTCGAGGGACCCGATGCCGACGCGGTGTTCAAGGAACTGCAGGCCGGGTTCGGGAAGGTCCGCCGGATCCGCCCCTCCGCAACGCGCAAGGAATCGTTCGAGCTGTACCTGCTCGCGAAAAACTTTAAACCCCAGGGACGTTCTTAAACTTTACTTTTTATACGCCTTAGAAAGCCCAGGGACGTTCTTAAAACTTTGATACGAATTTCGGGACGTTCTTAAAGTTTTTCCCATCCTTTGCTCCCTGAAACACTTTAAGAACGTCCCCTAAGAAAAAGTTTTA
>JBLNFH010000054.1:0-3735 GCA_050263475.1 Deltaproteobacteria bacterium | reverse complement strand
GACTGGCACCGGTTGACGTGATCGTTCGGATGGACCGGGGCGTTGCTCCCCAGCGGATGCCCCAGCAGCTCGTTGGCCCGGTTGGCGAGCACCTCGTTGACGTTCATGTTCATCGAGGTCCCCGACCCGGTCTGGAAGACGTCGAGGACGAACTCCCGGTCGAACTTCCCCTCGAGCACCTCCCGCGAGGCGCGCGAGATCGCCTCGGCCAGGGAAGGGGGGAGAAGCCCGAGCCCCGCGTTGACCTCCGCGGCCAATCCCTTGATCATCGCCGCCGCGTAAACGACCGGCAGCGGCATGAGCACGCCGCTCACCGGGCCGTTTTCGACGGCCCTTCGCGTCTGCGGCCCGTAGTACGCTTCGGAAGGAACGCGGATCTCGCCCATCGAATCCTTTTCCACGCGGAACTCGCTCATCGCCCCCTCCGCCCCCTCATGTAAGTGGGAAGGTGCCTGCACCACCGTTGGATTCCCGCGGGTGCGGGGCGGTTTCCCCCGATTCCCTCCGCCGGCACGCGACGTTATTCCCCGTCGTAGCGGATCGGCTCGAACTGTTCTCTCGAAGGGGAATAGCGGTAGACGCACCCCGTCCGGATCTCGAAGAACCATGCGTGCAGGTGGAGGCGGCCCTCTTTCGCCGCCGAAAGGACGACGGGGTACGTGCGCAGGTTCTCCATCTGGACGAGGACGTTCTCCTCGGAGGTGATTTCCAGCCGCTCCTCCCGGGACAGCTCCGGGTAGCTCGCGGTGACCACCCGCATCGTCCGCTCCCCGTTTTTCAGCCACTGGCCGATGTGGGGCGTGCCGGAATAATGGGAACGGTCCATGTACAAGGCCTTCATCGCGCCGCAATCGGAGTGGCCGCAGACGATGACGTCGCGGACGTGGAGATGCTCGACGGCGTACTCCACCGCCGCCGCCACCCCCGTCCCCTCCAGGGGGCCTTCCGAGTAGGGAGGGACGAAATTCCCCATGTTTTTGACGATGAACAGGTCTCCCGGCTGGCCGTGGGTGATCACCACCGGGTCCACCCGAGAGTCGCAGCAGGTGATGAAGAGCGCCTCCGGGCGCTGCCCGTGCTCCGCCAGCCGCTCGAAAAGCTCCTGATTCGCGCTCCAGTACTGCTTCTGGAACCGGTGGATGCCCGCGATCAGCTTTTTCATGCCTCCCTCCGGGGGCGCTTTCAGGTAATATTATCCGTAATTCCGCAATCAACAAGCGGAATCTGCGCAACCGACCGATTTTCCTGGGCGCTTGACATACATCAAGGCGCCGGCCCACCCATCCATCCTATTTTAGAACGCGATCCGGGACACAGTATCCAGCGGGAGGGAACGTGGAAAATTCCCTGAAACATTCGGAACCTGCCAAGTCTCTTACTGAGGTCATCATGGAAATGGACCCGGATCTATTTCCATTAGACGTTCGAACCGACGTCAGCATATCCATATTACAGCGAAATCCTTATACAAAGGAGGCTTCGGAATGACAAAGAAGGTCGCCTTCTGGATCTTCCTGGTGGGAACGATCTCCTCGTCGGTCGTGTTCCTGTGGGCAACCTGGGACACGCACCGGCAGGTGGCTGTCCTCTCCAACGTCGACAAGCTGTCCGACCGGGTGGTGGCGGGGAAACGGGCGTTCGAGAAGTACAACTGCAACGACTGCCACACGATCCTGGGGTTCGGGGCGTACTACGGACCCGACCTGACCCGGGTGGAGCAGCGGATCGGGGAGGAGGGCATCCGGTTCCGGATCAAGGATCCGGCGAAGGCGTTCGCCAACTCCTGGAGAAAGATGCCCAACCTGCACGTCGCGGACGCGGAGATCGAGGACATGATCGCGTTCTTCCGCTGGGTGAACGAGGTCAACAACAACGACTGGCCGCCGCAGGACAGCAAGAAGCGCATGTCACGGGGCGAGCAAGCCATGGTGGCGACGGTGGGGGTTTCCCCGGGAGCCGCGGTCTTCCAGACGAAAGGATGCATGAACTGCCACTCCCTGCACGGCACGGGGGGGACGTTCGGGCCGGCGCTGGACCTGGTCGGCCGGCGAAAGACCCTGGAGGAGATCGAGCACTACGTCGCCGACCCCAAGAGCGTCAACCCGAAGGCGCAGATGCCCCCGCAGAAAGAGCTCTCCGCACGGGAGCTCGAAGAAGTGGCCAAATTCCTTTCGAGCATGAAATAAGGAGGGACTGATGGAATACCGATCCCAGAAGATCGCCTACTGGTACTTCGCCGCCGCGCTCCCGCTGTTCGCGCTCCAGCTCCTGCTGGGGCTGTACCTGGCGTACAGCTACACGTGGACCGTCCCCCAGTCGATCGTCGACGTCTTCCCGTTCGCCACGGCGCGGGAGATGCACACCAACCTCCTCGTCCTGTGGATGCTGCTGGGATTCATGGGCGGGACGTACTACATCGTCCCGGAGGAGACGAAATCGGAGATCTACTCCGAGAAGCTCGCCTGGTTCCAGCTCATCGCCCTCCTCGCGGTCGGCGTCACGGCGCTGGTGGGGTTCCTCTTCGGCTGGACCCAGGGACGGCCCCTCCTGGAGATCCCGAGGCCCCTCGACTTCATCGTCGTCATCGGGGCGCTCGTCTTCCTGTTCAACGTCGCGATGACGATGTTCCAGGCGAACCGGTGGACCGCCATCCAGGGGACCCTGCTGGGCGGGCTGGTCTTCCTGGCCCTGCTCTACCTGTTCGGCATGCCCTTCTACAAGAACCTCGTGATCGACTGGTACTACTGGTGGTGGGTGATCCACCTCTGGGTGGAAGGGGCGTGGGAGCTCGTCACCGCGGCCATCTTCGCGTTCATCCTCATGAAGCTCACCGGCGTCGACCGGCAGGTCGTGGAGAAGTGGCTCTACGTGGAGATCGGGCTGTTCCTGTTCACCGGGATCGCGGGGACCGGCCACCACTACTACTGGATCGGCGCGCCAAGGTACTGGCTCTGGATCGGCGGGATCTTCTCGGCCCTCGAGCCGCTGCCGATCCTCCTGATGCTCATCGACACGATGGCCCACGTGAAGGAGCGCAAGACGAAGATCGTCAACCCCCTCACCTGGACCTACGCGGTGGGGTGCGCGGTCCTTCACATGATCGGGGCCGGGGTGTGGGGGTTCCTGCACACGCTGCCGCAGATCAACTATTACACGCACGGCTCCCAGGTCACCGTGTCCCACGGGCACCTGGCGTTCTTCGGGGCGTACGCGCTGCTGAACCTCATGACCTTCTACTACGCGATGCCCAAGCTGCGGGGGATCGAAGTCTACGACGACACCCGCGGGAGGTACGGGTTCTGGATCATGTGCTCGGCGATGATGCTCATCGGGCTGTTCTTCGGCGTGGCGGGCGTCATCCAGTCCTATGTGGAGCGGGCCATGGGGATGGGATACATGACCGCCCAATCCTACATGCGGCTGTGGATGGGGGCCGTCTTCTTCATGGGACTGGTCTTTCTCGGGGGGGCGCTCACCACGATCCTGGACCTGCTGACGGTTCGCCCGGCCAAGGTCCGGGCGTAAACGAATGAGGTGGGCTTGAGCACATTGTAGAAAAGCGAAACAGCAGCGTGTATCCGGCGGAGCCGCCGCAGGAGGGGGGCGCAGTGAGGTAAGGCGCAGCCACAAAGTACTGCGGAATGGCGAGCCACGAACGGAGTCCCCCTCCGAGGCGGCGTAGCGGGATGGCGCTCGATTCATCCGTACGCCTCGAGGACGGCGGCGCGGAACGCG
>JBLNFH010000053.1:0-3121 GCA_050263475.1 Deltaproteobacteria bacterium | reverse complement strand
CCCGGCGAGAAACAGCATCGCGACCGCCATCGCCACGGCCCGCAGCACGGATTTCCCGCGCATCATTCCCCTCCCCCTTTCACGTGGTATCGATGTCCGCAGCACGGCCTCTAGTGCAGCGGGTTCTTGTGCATCTCCTTGAGGCGGATCCAGCGGCGGTCCACCTCGGTCTGGAAGGCATCGAGGACTCCCTTGCAGTCGGGCTTGAGCATGTGCTTGGTCTTGCCCATCTGCTTGATCCACTCGGTCACCGGGACCTTTTTCCCCTTCTCCTCCGGGTCGTAGTTGATCGTCGTGATGCCGTGTTCCACTTCGTAGAGCGGGAAGAAGCAGGAGTCCACCGCCGCCTGGATGATCGGCACCGAAATCCGCTCCTCGGTCTTCCACGCGAGCGGGCACATGGAGATGAGCTTGCCGAAGACCATCCCCTCCTCGGCGTACTTCTGGGCCTTGGCGGCCTTGCGGATCATGTCGCGCGGGTTGCTCTCGGCCGCCGTGAACATGTACGGGAGATGGCAGGCGGAAAAGATCTGCGCCGTGTCCTTGTGGTGCGTGGCCTTGCCCTTCTGGTACGGCCCGTAGTTGGAGGTCGAGGTCGACTGCCCCATGGGAACCGTGAACGAGAGCTGGGAGCCGGTGTTCTGGTACCCCTGGTTGTCGTACTCGATGATAATCATCCGGGCGTTGCGCATCGCCGCGCCGACGGAGGGCCCCAGCCCGATGTCATGCCCGCCGTCGCCGGTGACCATGAGGAAGGTGATCTTCTCCTCCTTCGGGATCTCGCCGCGCTTCTTGCGCTCCTCGAACATCTCGACCACGCCGGAAAGCGTCGCCGCGCCGTTCTGGAACAGGTTGTGGATGTAGGTGATCTTGTGGGAGGTGTACGGGTATCCCGTCGTGACCACCATGCCGCAGCCGGTGTGGAACAGCACCGTCACGAACCCTTCGATCCCCTTGAGGAACGTGTTCAGGTTGACGAAGATCCCGCAGCCGGGGCAGGCGCCGTGGCCCGGGGCGATCCGCTTCGGGCGCTCGGTCAGGTTCCGCAGGTTCAAGCCCTTGACGTCCATCTTCCCCTCGGGGGAGGTCTCGAGCCGGACCAGGCCCGAGGCCTGGACCTCGCCGATCGGCTCGAACGCCTGCGGCGGCGTGTAGCTCTTGTCGCCGGGGTTGACCCCGAAATAGTCGTAGGGGACCTTCACCTCGCCCGCGCGGGCGATCTCCAGCGCTTCGGACAGCATCGCCTCGGCGTCCTCGACGAAGAACTCCTTGCCGCCGACCCCGTAGATCCTGCCGGCGACCTGGGTGGAATTCCCCTTGACGCCCTGGAGGGCCGCCTTGACCTCGACGGTCATGGCCCCGCCGTACGCGCCGAAGTTGTCCTGCCGGTCGGCGACCACGAGCCCCTTCACGTTCTTCAGGGCATCGCGGATTTCCGCCTGCGGGAACGGCCGGATCACGTTGGGCCGGATGAGGCCCACTTTCTTCCCCTGCTTCCGGAGGGCGTCGACCGCCTCCTTGGCGGTCTCCGCCGCGGAGTTCAGGATGAACAGCGCCGCCTCGGCGTCCTCCATCCGGTAGAGCTCGACGAACGGGAACCGGCGGCCGGAGAGCTTCTCGTATTCGGCGAAGACGCGCTTGATGACGCCGTCGGCGCGGACCATCGCGTCGGCCTGCTGCTTCTTGTTGTTGATGAGGTCCGGGTCGTTCATGTACGGCCCGATGGTGACCGGCTTGCGCGGGTCGACCGAGGTCACCGTGGGGACGAACGGGCCCAGGAAGTCCCGGACGACCTGCGGGTCGGAGAAGATCTCCACCCGCCGCTTCTGGTGCGAGGTGAAGAAGCCGTCGAAGGCCACCATCACGGGAAGGCGCACCGACATGTCCTCCCCGATCTTCGGAGCCATGAGGTTCATGTCGTAGACGGCCTGGACGTCGGAAGCCAGGAGGACGATCCAGCCGGTGTTCATCGCCAGCATGATGTCGCTGTGGTCGCCGCGGATGTCGAGCGGGCCCGACACCGCGCGCGTCACGATGTTGAACACCATGGGGAAGCGGGTCCCCGACTGGACGGGGAGCTGCTCGAACGCGAAGAGGAGCCCGTTGGCCGAGGTGGCGTTGAAGACGCGCCCGCCGGCCGTCGTGGCGCCGAAGCAGATCCCGGCCGCCCCGTGCTCGCCGTCGCCGGGGACCATCCGGATATCGTGCTCCCCTTCCGCCTTCATCGCGTCGAGGGTCTCCGCGATCTCGGTGGACGGGGTGATGGGGTAGTACCCCATGATGTGGTAGTTGATCTGCTTGGCCGCGGTCGCCGCGATCTCGTTGCCGCTCTGGACGACCACCACCTGCGCCGGCCGCGCATCCGCCTTCTTTGCCGTTTCGGCCATCGTGTTCTCCCTTGGCTCGCTTATTTCAGGAACTTTTTTTCAGGAACTTGTGCTTGACGGTGATCTTCTCCATGTCGTGCTCGGCCTCCTTGGCCGGGAGCAGGGCGCCGAACTTGCAGATATAGGTGCATCGCAGGCACCCCTTGCAGTACTGGTAGTCGATCCCCAGCAGCACCATCCCGTCCTTGCCCGTCTTGGGGTCCTTCCCCTTCTCCCAGACGAAGCAGTAATCGGGGCAGGTGATATCGCACTCGCCGCAACGCGTGCACTTGTCCATGAGGAACAGCGGGATCATCCCCGTCCGGCTGGTGGACAGGTCCTTGAACCGGGAATTCCCCACCGAATAGATCGTCCCGCCGATGGGGGCGTTCTCGTAGCCCAGCCTGGGGACCTCGCGCTTGAACGGCGTGGGCGGGTACTTCCCGTCGACCGGGAACTCCTCGAACTTCACTTCGTCGTAGCCGCGCTTCAGGGCCTCGAGGTTCCCCTTCATGAGCGCGGGGTACTTCTTGCCGAACGCCTCCTGGATGGAGGCCTCGATCGCCTTCCACTCGTAGAACCCCGCCGCCTTCGCGATCGCGCCCATCATGACCATGTTCACGCGGGAGCCGGCGGCCATGGCGATCTCCATGGCGTCGACCGTGCCGAGGCGGCCCCCCTCGATCTTCAGGTAGTCGCGCGCTTCCGCGGGGGTCTTGCGGGTGTTCAGGAGCACCGTCGTCTTCCCGGGCTTC
>JBLNFH010000052.1:0-7114 GCA_050263475.1 Deltaproteobacteria bacterium | reverse complement strand
GAGATCGAGGCCGACGGGTTCGGCGGATTTCTCCGGAAGCCGTTCCGCCTCCGCGAGCTGGTGGGCAAGGTGGAAGAGATCCTTGGGCGCCGGGAGCATGGCGAAGGCCCCGGAAACCCGTAGCCGGATGCGGGCGCCCGGCGTCGCCGCGGCCCTTCTTCTCGCGGTGTGGGCCGCCGGATGCTCCCCCCGGGCGTACGTGCTGCAAAATGTCGCCGACGCGGTCTCCTCCGGCGGAGAGGGGTTCGCGACCGACGACGATCCGGAGCTGGTCCGCGACTCCGTCCCGTTCGCGCTGAAGGCGATGGAATCCGTCCTTTCCGAGCGGCCGGAGCACCGCGGCCTCCTGACTTCCCTCGCACGCGGGTTCACCCAGTACGCGGCCGCCTTCGTCTGGCAGGATGCCGTCGAGGCGTCCGATCCGGAGGTTTCGCTCGCCGGGAGGGTTCGCGCCCGCCGGCTCTACCTGCGCGCCATGGGCTATGGCATGCGCGGACTGTCCGTCGGGCGACCGGGGTTCCGCGAGGAGTTCGCGGCGGATCCGGCGAAGGCGATAGCCGCCCTTCAGGCCGGAGACGTTCCGCTCCTTTTCTGGACGGGTGTATCCTGGAGCCTGGCGATCTCGACGGCGCAGGACGATCCGGAAATGCTCGCGGACCTTCCCCGCTGCGAGGCGCTCATGCGGCGGGCGCTTGAGCTCCGGGAGGGCTTCGACGGGGGGGCGATCCACGAGTATTTCATCGCTTTCGAGGGGGGCCGGCCCGAAGCGATGGGGGGATCGGCCGCCAGGGCCAGGAGCCACTTCGCGCGGGCGATGGAACTTTCCCGGGGAGAGAAGGTGTCGCCGCTGGTGACGCTGGCGGAAACCGTCGCCGTCCGGGCGCAGGACCGGAAAGAGTTTCTGGGGCTCCTGGACCGGGCGCTCGCATTCGACGCCCGCGGGAAAGCCCCCCAGTACCGGCTGGCCAACCTCGTCGCGCAGCGAAAGGCGCGCTGGCTGAAAGGGAGGGTGGATGAGCTGTTCCTGGAATAGCCGCGCGGCGGCGGTTCTCCTTTCCCTCGCGCTGGCCGTTTCCTCGGCGCACGCGGCGCCGATGGTCGTCAAGATGGCGACCCTCGCACCGGAGGGGTCGTCGTGGTACCGCGTGCTGCAGGAGATGGGGGAGTCCTGGAAAAAGGCGTCGGACGGAACGGTCCTCCTTCGCATCTACCCGGGCGGGGTGGTGGGGGACGAGGACGCCATGATCCGGAAGATGCGCGTGGGGCAGCTGCAGGCCGCGGCCATCACCGGCATCGGCCTGGCGTACCTGGACCGGGGGTTCTACGCGCTGCACGTCCCCATGATGTATGCCTCCGACGAGGAGTTCGACTACGTCCGCGACCGCATCTCTCCCGTGCTGGAAAAACGGCTGGAGGAGAAGGGGCTGGTCGTCCTGAACTGGGGGGACGCGGGTTGGGTGCACTTCTTCGCGCAGAAGCCGTTCACCCGTCCATCGGAAGTCAAGGCCATGAAGCTCTTCGTCTGGGGGATGGACACCACCCTGGTCCAGCTGTACAAGGAAACGGGGTTCCAGCCCGTGCCGCTCTCCGCGGTGGACATCCTTCCCGGCCTGCAGACGGGGCTGATCAACGCCTTCGACACCACCCCGCTGGCCGCCCTGGCCTTCCAATGGTTCGGCCTGGCCCCGAACATGGCCGACGTCCGGTGGGCGCCCCTGACCGGCGCCACCGTCATCGACAGGAAGGCGTGGCTCAAGATCCCGGAGGGGACCCGGGCGAAGCTCCTGGAGGCTTCCCGGTCCGCGGGGTTGCGCCTGCGGGGGGAGATCCGGCGGCTGAACGATGACGCGCTCAAGGTGATGGTGAAGAACGGGCTGAAGATCAGCCACGTTCCGCCGGACGCGCAGGCCGAGTGGCGGAAGATCGTCGAGGACGTCTACCCGAGGATACGGGGGAACATCATTCCCGCGGAGATGTTCGACGCCGCGAGGAAATACCGGGACGAGTACCGGGCGTCCCGCGGCGGCGGAAAGGGCAAGGGGCGTTGATGGCAGCCGAGGGGCCGTCTTCCGAAGGCCCTCCTTTCGGCGGGACGCATCCGAGGCCGCTCCTCGCCCGGACGGAAAACGCGGTCTCCATCGCCCTCCTCTGCGGGATGGCGATCCTTCCCCTCCTGGAAATCGTCGGGCGGCGCTTCTGGCGGACCGGGGTCCCCGGATCCGCCACGCTCGTGCAGCACGCCACCCTCTGGATCGGGCTCCTGGGGGGGGCCATCTCCGCGCGGGACAAGCGGCTTCTTTCGCTGGGGCGCCTGGCCGACCGTCTTCCCGGGCGGGTCCGCATCGCGGCGAATGGCTTCCAGGCGGCGGTTTCCGCCGCCATCGCCGCACTGCTTTGCCATTCCAGCGTGACCCTCGTGCGGCTGGAATGGGCCGACGCGAAGGAGATCCTCCCGCACTTTCACGTGTGGCTGGCGGAAAGCGTACTTCCCGCGGGGTTTGCCCTGATCGCCTGGCGCATCGTGCGGGGCGCTTCGGACTCCCTCGCCGGAAGGGCCGCCACCGCTGCAGCCGCCGCGCTTTTCTTCGCCGCCGTATCCTCCCGCTGGATCCTCCTGCCCGCGCCGTTCGCGGCGGCCCTGCTGGCGCTGCTCGCCGCGACGGTCCTCGGCGCGCCGATCTTCGTCGTCCTGGGCGGGCTGGCGGTACTGTTCTTCCGCCATGCCGACGTACCGATCGCGGCCATCCCCGCCGAGATGTACCGGCTGGTCACCTCGCCGACGCTGCCCACGCTCCCCCTGTTCACCTTCGCGGGCTACCTCCTGACCGCCGGAGGCGCGTCCCGGCGCCTGGTCCGCCTCTTCCGGGCGCTGGTGGGGTGGATGCCGGGCGCGATCGCCGTGGTCACGGTGCTGGTCTGCGCGTTCTTCACGACCTTCACGGGAGCCTCCGGCGTGACGATCCTGGCCATGGGAGGGATCCTCCTTCCCGCCCTCCTGGCGGAACGGTACCCGGAGCGGTTCTCCCTGGGGCTGCTGACCGCCACGGGCTCGCTCGGCCTGCTGTTCCCGCCCTGCCTGCCCGTGATCCTGTACGGGGTCGTCGCGGGGATCGCGGTGGACCAGATGTTCCTCGGGGGATTCCTTCCGGGCATGCTCCTGGTCCTGCTCACCGCGGCCTGGGCCGTCCGCGCCGGGGTCCGATCCGGCGTCCGGAGGACCCCGTTCTCCCTCTCGGAGCTGGGCAGGGCGGTGTGGGAGGCGAAATGGGATCTCCTCCTCCCCGTCATCGTGCTGCTCGGGATCTTCGGCGGCTTCGCGACGACGGTGGAAGCCGCCGCGATGACCGTCCTCTACGTGTTTCTGTCCGGCGTCTTCCTCTACCGGGATATTTCCGCGCGCGGGGATGTGGCCCGCGTCGGGACGGAGTCGGCGACGCTGGTGGGGGGGGTCCTCGTCATCCTCGCGGCGGCGACCGGCCTGGCGAGCTACATGGTGGACGCGGGGGTCGCCGAGGCGATCGGGACCTGGGTGCGCTCGAGCATCCACTCGAAGGTGCTGTTCCTCCTCGCGCTGAACGGGTTCCTGCTGGTCGTCGGCTGCCTGATGGACATCTTCTCCGCGATCGTGGTGGTTGTGCCGATCATTGCCCCGATCGGCGCCGCGTTCGGCATCCACCCGGTGCACCTCGGCGTCATCTTTCTCGCGAACCTGCAGCTGGGCTACCTGACGCCCCCCGTCGGGATGAACCTCTTCCTTTCCGCGTACCGGTTCGAGCGGCCCCTGGCGGAGGTGTGCCGGGCGATCCTCCCGTTCCTCCTGATCCTGCTGGGCGGCGTCCTCGCGATCACCTACCTCCCCGCGCTCACCACCGTCCTCCTGCGGTAAGGCGGCGGCTCCCCATCCGGCTGCACCCCCCGGAGGCAGGCGCCTTCCGGAATCGGCGCCTGTCGACGGATCGCCGCGCGGCGGAACCCGCGCGTGCTATAGTGGGCCGATGACCGACAAGGAGAGGACCATGCTGAAGAAAGAGGAGTGCGTGCTGTACAGCGGCGGCGCGAACGGCGCGGAGCACGAGTTCGGCGCGCAGGCGGAGGCCTACGGGATCGAGGAGGTCAACTTCACGTTCGAGGGGCACGGGATCGCCCGCTCCCGGGGCGTGCGGGTGCTCTCCCGCGAGGAGCTGCGCAAGGGCGACGTGAGCCTGGCCTACGTCTCCCGGCTGATGCACCGCAGCTTCACCGACGCCCCCTTCATCCGGGAAGTGCTGCAGACGATCTGGTACCAGGTGAACGCCGGGCAGGAGATCTACGTCATCGGGAAGATCCTGGAGGACGGGACGGTCCGCGGCGGCACGGGATGGGGCGCGGAGTTCGCCAAGCTCTGCAACAAGCCGATCTTCGTCTTCGACCAGGACCGGAACGGGTGGTTCACCTGGGCGGAGGACCGGTGGAAGGAAATCGCGGACCCCTCCGGCCTGCGGATCGGCAACCCGCGGTTCACCGGCACCGGCACCCGGTTCCTCGAGGACAACGGGCGCCGGGCGATCCGGGAGCTCTTCGAGCGCTCCTTCCAGTAATCGCCCCCGACGCATGCGACCCTCCGATATCCGCAACGTGGCGATCATCGCCCACGTCGACCACGGCAAGACCACGCTCGTCGACGCGATGCTGAAGCAGAGCGGCATCTACCGCGAGAACCAGGTCGTCCCGGACCGCGTGATGGACTCGATCGACCTGGAGCGGGAGAAGGGGATCACGATCATGGCGAAGAACACCGCCGTGGTCTACCGGGGCGTGAAGATCAACATCGTGGATACCCCGGGGCACGCCGATTTCGGGGGGGAGGTGGAGCGGACGCTGAAGATGGTCGACGGCGTCCTCCTGCTGGTGGACGCCTCCGAGGGGCCGCTGCCCCAGACCCGCTTCGTGCTGAAGAAGGCCCTGGAGCAGTCCCTGCCCGTGATCCTCGTCGTGAACAAGATCGACCGCCCGGACGCCCGGATCGAGGAGGTGATCAGCGAGGTCTACGACCTGTTCATCGACCTGGACGCGGCCGTGGAGCAGCTGGAGTTCCCGATCCTCCTGACGAACGCCCGCGCCGGCACGGCCCGGGAGAAGGAGATCGCCGAAGGGCGCGACCTCCGCCCCCTGTTCGACCGGATCCTCTCCCACATCCCGCCCCCGTCGGGGGACCCGTCGGGCCCCCTGCAGTTCCTGGTGACGAACCTCGATTACAGCGACTACGTCGGCCGGCTCGCCGTGGGGAGGATTTTCTCCGGCACCCTGCGCGCCGGGGAGACGGTGTCCGTCTGCGGGAAGGACGGCGCCGCGGAGCGGATCAAGGTGGCGCTCCTCTACGGCTTCGAAGGGCTCACCCGGCAGGAGATCCGGGAGGCCGGGGCGGGGGACATCGTGGCCGTCGCGGGGGCATCGGGGATCACCATCGGCGACACGCTCTCCGACGCGGAGTCGCCGCGGCCGCTTCCCCGGATCGCGGTCGACGAGCCGACGGTGTCGATGGTCTTCTCGATCAACACCTCCCCGGTCGCCGGGAGGGAAGGCCGATTCGTCACCTCGCGGCAGCTGCGGGAGCGGCTGGAGAAGGAGCTCCTCGGGAACGTGGCGCTGCGGATCGATTTCTCCGGCACCGACGCCTTCACGGTGATGGGGCGCGGGGAGCTGCAGCTGGCGATCCTCATCGAGATGATGCGCCGGGAGGGGTATGAATTGTCGGTTTCCCGCCCCGAGGTGGTCACCCGGACCGAGGGCGGGGTGCTCAAGGAGCCGGTGGAGATGCTCTTCGTCGACATCCCGGAGTCCTGCCTGGGGGCGGTCACCCAGAGCCTGGGGGCCCGCAAGGCGAAGATGACGAAGATGGTCAATCCCGGGCAGGGGCGGGTGCGCCTCGAGTACCGGATCCCGTCCCGGGGGCTCATCGGGTTCCGCTCCGAGTTCCTCACGGAAACGCGCGGGGCGGGGCTGCTGAACCATCTCTTCGACGGCTACGATCCCTGGCAGGGGCCGATCCCCGAGCGGATCAACGGGGCGCTGGTGGCCGACCGGTCGGGCCGGGCGACCGCCTACGCGATCTTCCACCTCCAGTCGCGCGGCGCCTTCTTCATCGGGGAGGGGGCGCAGGTCTACGAGGGGATGATCGTCGGGGAGAACTCCCGCCCCGTGGACATCGACATCAACGTGACCAAGGAGAAGAAGCTCACCAACATCCGGGCCGCCGGCGCCGACGAGGCGCTGCGGCTGGTGCCGCCCAGGATCCTGTCGCTCGAGGGCGCGCTGGAATTCATCAACGAGGACGAGCTCGTCGAGGTGACCCCGGGCTCGCTGCGCCTCCGGAAAAAGATCCTCGAGTCCGCCCGCCGCCCGAAACGGCGGGAGTAGGAAAATTTCCGGTGGCGTCACGGGGGAACGAGAGGCATAATGAACAGGATTGCTCACCTCGGGGGGGGGAAACCACGATGCCGAAGGCCGCGCCCGTGAAGTGGAAAAAGAACGCCTCCAGCGCCTTGACCCGTGCGCTCCGGTTCGAAAAACAGGGGCAACGGTTTTTCGCCGCTGCCGCGGCGAAGAGCGCGGATGCGTTCGCGAAGCAGGTGTTCGGGCTGCTGGCGCGCATGGAAGAGCAGCATGCCCAGGACATCCTGGCAATTTCCCGGAAGCTCGAGGGGGAGGGGAATTTTCCGCCGGTCTCCTCCGCGCCCAGCGAGGCGAGGATGCGCATGTTCAAACGGGAGACCAGCCGGATCCGGAAAGAGGTCGCGATCTCCGGGGATGCGGCGGCGGCCATGCGGAAGGCCCTCGGCTTCGAGGCGGAGGGGCGGGAGATGTACCGGCGCATGGCCGAGGGGGCGGGGCATCCACAGGAAAAGAAGTTCTTCAGGCTCCTCTCCGCCGAGGAGGGGAAGCATTTCGAGGTGGTCTACGAGTATGTCGATTTCCTGGAGGCCACCGGCCTCCGGATGGGGGAGTAAAAGGCCGTCGAGGGGTTGGGGGGCAATCCCTTTTCGTCGTAATTCCTCTTTTCACCATTCGCACGGGGGTCCGATGAAAATTCCACGTTCGTTTTGTGTCTTCCTCCTGGCGGGCGCCGCGGCGCTGT
>JBLNFH010000051.1:0-5264 GCA_050263475.1 Deltaproteobacteria bacterium | reverse complement strand
GCTCCGATGTCATCTGGGCTTCCCGGCCGCGCATCCGGTTGATGTTCCCCCGCAGCGTGTTGATCTCCCCGTTGTGGGCGATGAACCGGAAGGGGTGGGCCAGATGCCACGTCGGCAGCGTGTTCGTGCTGTATCGCTGATGCACGATGGCGAAGGGGCTCGCGAAGAGGTCTTCCTGCAGGTCCGGGTAGAAAACGGGGAGCTGGGATCCCGTGAGAAGCCCCTTGTAGACGAGGGTCTTGGAGGAGAGGCTCGAGACGTAGAACTGGCTGCAGTCGGCGTCCGTGCGGGTGCCGATCTCCTTCTCGGCCAGCCGCCGGATGACGTAGAGCTTCCGTTCGAACGCCTCGGTGACCGCCGCCCCCCGCTCGAGGAAGCACTGGACGATCCCGGGCTTTGTGGAGTGGGAGAGGTCCCCCAGAAGCGTCTCGTTGTGGGGAACCTTCCGCCATCCGAGGACGGGGTGCCCCTCTTCCGCCGCGATCCTCTCGAAGGTCCGGATGCACTGCTCTGCAATACTCGGGTCGGAGGGCAGGAAGACCATGCCGACCGCGTAGTCCCCCCGCTGGGGGAGGGAGAACGAGAGACCGGCAAGCCGGAAGAAGGTGTCCGGGATCCGGGTGAGAATCCCGGCGCCGTCGCCGGTCGACTTGTCCCCCCCGATGGCTCCGCGGTGCTCGAGGTTGACGAGGATCCGGATCCCTTTCTCCACGATGGAATGACTGGGTTCGGCGAAGAGGGTGGCGACGAATCCCACTCCGCAGGCGTCATGTTCGTAGGAAGGGTGGTACAGGCCCCGATGTTGCGGGACGCCAGCGGCATTGAAACGGGAAGTACGGGTCGTATCGGTCATCGGTCGTTATCCTCGGGGATTGGTAACCAGAAATATTTCCTAATTATGCCATCGGCACTCATGCTTTGTATAGATGCGCGATTTTAATAAATTCTGCGGCCATAGGGAAGAGAATTGCAGCGGCGAGGTATCGGGCTTGCCACCGGGGGCCGATGCCGGTGCGGTCAGTGGGACAGGATTTTCGACAGGAAGGTCTGGGCGCGCTCCGAGCGCGGCGTGCCGAAGAACTCCTCCTTCGTGGCGTCCTCGAGGATGCGCCCCTGGTCCATGAAGATCACGCGGTGGGCCACGTTCCGCGCGAACCCCATCTCGTGGGTCACGACCATCATCGTCATCCCTTCCCGCGCCAGGTCCTGCATGACCGCCAGGACCTCGCCGATCATCTCGGGGTCGAGGGCGGAAGTCGGCTCGTCGAAGAGCATGCAGATCGGGTCCATCGCGAGCGCCCGGGCGATCGCCACCCGCTGCTGCTGTCCCCCGGAGAGCTGGCCCGGGTGCTTGTCCGCGTATTCCGTGAGCCCCACCCGGTCCAGGAGGGAGAGCCCCTTGTCCCGCGCCGCATCCCGGCTGCGGCCGAGGACCTTTTCCTGCGCGATCGTCAGGTTGTCGATGACCGTCATGTGGGGAAACAGCTCGAAGTGCTGGAATACCATCCCGACGTGCGAGCGGAGCTTGGGCAGGTTCGTCCCCGCGGATCCCACCGAGATGCCGTTCACGTGGATCTCGCCCTTCTGGAACGGCTCCAGGCCGTTGACGCACTTGATCAGCGTCGATTTTCCGGAGCCGGAGGGGCCGCACACCACGACCACCTCCCCCTTGTCGACAGCGGAGGTGCAGTCGACGAGGACATGGAACCTGCCGTACCACTTGTTCACACCCCGGATCTCGATCATGGCCATGCGTTTTCTCCCGGTTTCCGTCAGCGGAGGACGGCGTATCGTTTCTGGAGCCGCTTCACGAGCGAGGACAGGGAAAAGCAGATGACGAAATAGATGACCGCGGAGAACAGGTACATCTCTACGGGGCGGTTGTAGTTCTTCCCCGCGATGTCGGCGGCCTTGAGCAGGTCCTTGGCGCCGATGGCGTAGACGAGCGAGGTGTCCTGGAACAGGATGATCGTCTGGGTGAGCAGCACGGGAAGCATGTTCCGGAACGCCTGGGGGAGCACCACGAGCCGCATGTTCTGACCGTAGGTCATCCCGAGGGCGTACCCCGCCATCGCCTGTCCCTTGGACACGCTCTGGATCCCGGCGCGCATGATCTCGCTGTAGTAGGCCGCCTCGAAGGCGGTGAACGTGATGATCGACGAGTACTCCGCGCCGACGGGCTTCCCGATGATCAGGGGGATCACGAGGAAGAACCAGAGGATCACCATGACGAGCGGGATCGAGCGCATCAAATCCACGTACATTGCCGAGGCCGTGGACAGCGGACCCAGGTTCGACAGCCGCGCCAGGGCGAGCAGCGTGCCGATGACGATCCCCCCGCTCATCGCGATCAGGGTGAGGTGGACGCTGAACTGGAGGCCGGTCCAGATGAAGGGAAGGCTCGGAACGAGGACGGTGGTATCGAACTGGCCCATCGTCTTGCCCTTTCGCCTCCTACTTCGCCGCCGTGATGTAGCCGGGTACCCGCGTCCGGTTCTCGATCCAGATCATCAGGCGATTGGCGACGAACGCGCAGATGAAGTAGAGAACGGTGACGGCCAGGTAGGTCTCGATCCCCTGCTCGGAGTCCTCCTGCATCTGGCGGGCCTGGAACGTGAGCTCCAGCACGCCGATGGCGAATGCCACGGAGGAGTTCTTGAAGACGTTCATGAATTCCGAGGTGAGCGGCGGGAGGATGATCCGGAACGCCATGGGCAGGAGGACATGGCGGTAGGTCTGCGGCAGCGTGAACCCCATGGCGAGCCCGGCGAGCCGCTGCCCCCGGGGAAGGCTCAGGATCCCCGCCTTCACCTGCTCGGCGATGCGCGCGGAGGTGAACAGGCCCAGGCAGACCGTGGCGGTGACGAACTCCTTGGCGGGCATTTCCTGCTTGACCCAGAGGGAGAGCTTCTCCGGAAGGAGCTCGGGCACCACGAAAAACCAGAGGAAGAACTGGACCAGCAGGGGGATGTTGCGGAACAGCTCGACCCAGGCGTCCCCCAAGCGGACCGCCCAGCGGCGCGGCGTCGTGCGGACGGTGCCGATCAGGCCGCCCAGGATAAGGGCGATGATCCACGAGCAGAGGGAGATGGCAACGGTCCAGCCGAAACCGGTGATGAGCCAGGAGAGGTAGGTCTCCTCGCCCCCCTTGATCTTGTCGAAGTAGATCCCCCAGTGCCAGTTGTAGCCCATCCCCCGTCCAGCGAGCCCCTTTCGGTGAAAAGGAAGGAGGGAGGGATCCGTTCCCCTCCGCTCCCCCTTCGGGTTACGTTCCCTTTATTTCTTCTTGTTGAAGGCCTCGGCCGGCGCATCGCTCGGGTTCTTGATGAGCTCCTTGAGGGTATCGCTCATCGGGAAGTTCATGCTCACGTTCTTCGGCGGGATCGGCGACATGAACCATTTCGCGTACAGCTTGTTGATTTCGCCGCTCTTCATGAGCCCCCTCACCGTATCGTCGGCGAGCTTCTTGAACGCCGGGTCGTCCCTGCGGATCATGATGGCGATCGGCTCCACGTTGAGCACCTCGCCCACGATCGCGTAGTCCTGGGGGTTCTTGGAGGTGGCGATGAGGCCGGCGAGGAGGTTGTCATCCATCACGAAGGCGACGGCGCGGTCGGTCTCCAGGAGGAGGAAGGAGTCGGCGTGGTCCTTCCCGTACACTTCCTTGAAATCGATCCCCTTGGTCTTCTCGTTTTCCCGCATGAGCTGGACCGACGTGGTGCCCGACGTGGTGGCCACCGGTTTCCCTCCGAGCTGGGCGAGGCTGGTGATCCCCGATTTCTTCTTGACCGCCATGCGCACGTTGGTCACGAACGTGGTATCGACGAAGGCCACCTGCCTCGCCCTGGCTTCGTTGTTGGTCGTGGACCCGCACTCCAGGTCGACCGTGCCGTTGGTGACCAACGGGATCCGGTTCTGCGAGGTCACCGGCTGATGCTGCACCCGGATCACGGGCATCTTGAGCTCTCTGCGCACCGCATCCACGATCCGGTTGCAGATATCGATGTGGTATCCGATCGGCTGCTGCTTGTCGTCGAGGTAGGAGAGCGGATAGGACGATTCCCGGATCCCCATCGTGATGGTTCCGGTCTCCTTCACCTTCTTGAGGGTTCCGGTGAGTTCCGCGGCGAATGCGGGGGTTGCCGCGAGCCATCCCGCGAACAGCAGAAGACTGAGACGCAACCAGGATTTCATGCTCGGCTCCTCTCCTTATGTGTTGTGTTGACACTGCGGATCGCCTGCATCCGCGACGCTATCCTCCCCTGCGGGGGTCCGGTACGGGGCACCGTGGGGAAGTTTCGTCAGTATACACAACGATGGGGAGGCTTTGCATCCCATACGCGGCAGGCGGCGAAGAAAGGTGGGGCGGATCGGATAAAAGGGTACCAAAGTAGATACTTGCCGGTAGATAATACATCGTCTGAAGCATACGGAGACCGGCTGGGGCCCGAACGGCCGGTTTCCGTTTCCGATGGGGGGTCGATCCGGTAGCCGCCGTACATCATCGAACCGGGGAGAGAAGGTGAAACAATGAAGAGAAATTCACTCCTCTCCTTTGCGTTCGTTCTTTTCTCCATCGCCGCCTCCGGCAGCCTGTCGGCCGGGGCGTCATTTCCGCAATCGTCCGCTTCGGTGTCGTCGCCTCCTCCAGGCGCCGCCGCGAGGGGTTCGGACCCGCTCGAGCTCCGGTTGGGGGTTCTTCTGCACGACAGGGGGTTCGGAGGTACGAAGAAGGAGGGCAGGGAGGACCTGAATATCGAGGTATTGTTCCCCACGCCCCGTTCCCGGTTCCTGGAAGCGATCTGGTTTCCCCGCCCGCACGTCGGGGCGAGCATCAACGACCGGGGGGCAACCAGCCAGGTGTACGGGGGACTGACCTGGAGGCTGTGGCATCCCGGGAGCCTGTTCCTTTCCGCCGGCTTCGGCGTTTCCGTGCACGATGGGGAATTGAAACCCGACCGGACCGACCGGGAGGCATTGGGGAGCCGCATCTTGTTCCGGGAATCGGCGGAGCTGGGGTACTGGTTATTCCCCAGTGACGGCGTCTCCTTCCACATCGACCATATCTCCAACGCGCAACTGTCGGAATACAACGACGGCCTCACCAACCTGGGAATACGGTATATGCACCGGTTCTGATTAATTCAGATACGAGATGAATATGCGAAACAGGAGGTAGGCGCCGCATCCCGCGAACAGCAGCACGGCATACACGAGAACATAATTGGAAATGCGCACGTAATCGTATTCCCGGGGTTTGGTTT
>JBLNFH010000050.1:0-4649 GCA_050263475.1 Deltaproteobacteria bacterium | reverse complement strand
GATCTTTTGTTCGGGAAGTGCGAGCAGGCCCGGCCGCAATGTCAGCAGATGGCCCGCGAGGTTGCCGCTGTCCACCGTCGAAACGTAGAGAGGGGGCAGCGGTCGCAGAGACTGGGTGTCGTACCAGTTGTAGAAATGGCCCAGGTGCCGTTCCAGGGATTCCATCGTGCGGAATGCGTTTGCCGTGCGCTCGATGAGCTGTCCGGCCGGAAGGTAGCCGAAGTCGTATGCGGAAAGATTCGCGAGAAGCGCAAGCCCGATGTTGGTCGGCGACGTACGGTGGGCCACCGTGGCGACGCGATACTCCTGGTAGCTGTCGGGCGGCAGCCAATGATCCTCCGGGCCGACGAAGGTCTCGAAGAACGACCAGGTCTTTCGGGAAAGTTTCCGGAGAAAGAGGGTCTGGTCGGTCGAAATCCGGGGCGGCCGGGGGGCCAGCGGCCGGCTGATCCACCACGCGACCGCGGGGGAGGAAAACCAGAGGGCCAGAATGGGCATGGCCGCGGCCAGCGCAACCGGCCTCGAAAGCGCCAGGAAGATCACCGCGGCTACGGCGATCGCGGGGGCGATCCACATCGTGCGGCAGGAAGCGACGAGGTCCGCACGTCGATCCCTGTCCGGATCGCTGGACGGACTCCATTCCAGGAGTCGTTTGTGCGTGATCAGCATCCGGCATGTCGTGCGCAAAATCGCATCCAGGCTGAATAACGCCTCATAGGGGAGGCATACGAGCGTAAACGCCGCCTGGGCGAAGTGCCGGCCGGCCGAGCGAACCGTGGCGGCGACGTGCTGCCTCGGAAGCACGTCGTCCGGCTTCCGGAACAGTTCCAGAACCGAGGCGGCCAACGGCGGGATCAGGAGGATTCCGATCACCGCCAAGGTCCATAACCAGGGCGCCGACAAGACCGTCCATCCCAGCAGCAACATCAGCGTCAGCGCCGAAGGCGCGAGGCTGCGACGCAGATTGTCGAAGATTTTCCATTGGGACAGTATCGAAAGCGGATTCTTCTGACGGAGCTTGCCGGGTCCGGGAACGCGCGACACCAGCCACGACGCAATCTGCCAATCCCCGCGGATCCAGCGGTGCCGACGGCTCACGTCCGCGCCGTAGCGGGATGGATATTCCTCGTACAACTGCACATCGCTCAGCAGCCCCGCCCGCGCGTAACACCCTTCCAGGAGATCGTGGCTCAAGATCCGGTTCTCGGGAAACCGCCCATTGAGCGCCCGCTCGAACACATCCACGTCATAGATTCCCTTGCCGATGAAAGAGCCTTCGCCGAACACGTCCTGGTAGGCGTCGGAGACAGCGCGCGTATACGGATCGATGCCCGGCTCGCTCCCGAACAGCCGCGCGTACCGCGACCGGTTCGTGCCCGGCAAACTCACGGCCACGCGGGGCTGAAGGATTCCGTACCCCTCGGCGACGCGCAGCGAACCTTCGTCGACCCGCGCGCGATTCAGCGGGTGCGCCATGGCTCCCACGAACTGCCGCGCCGAGTCGCGCGGGAGCTGCGTATCCGTGTCCAGGGTGATCACGTACTTCACATCCGATAAAACGGCCGTCTTCCCGACGACGAGAGAAAAGCGATCCCCCGAGCCGCCGCGCAGAAATGAATTCAAATCCCCAAGCTTCCCGCGCTTGCGCTCGTAGCCCATCCAGACCCGCTCCCGGGGATTCCACCGGCGCGGACGATGAAAAAGAAAGAACGCGTCGCTCTTTTCATTCCGGTACTTTTCATTGAGCTCTTCGATTCTCTTCCGGGCCAGCCGCACCAGCGGCTCGTCCTCCGGAACCGTCTCCTCGGGCGCATCCCGGAAATCCGTCAGCAGGCCGAAGTACAGGTTGTCGTCCCGGTTGGCCAGGAACCGGACTTCCAGCGCCTCGGCCAGATCCTCGATGTCGGAAGCGTTCGTGAGCATCGTCGGGATCACCACCAGGGAGCGCGATTCCGGGGGAATTCCTTCGGAGAAGTCCATTCGCGGCAGCGGATGCGGCGTCACCAGCAACGTGGCCAGCCAGTTCACCAGCGCCACCGCCAGTTGGCTTCCCCCCAATAGCGAAACGAACCCGACCAGGGCGAGCAGCCAATCCGGATGCCCTTCGAAATGCAGCTCCGCCAGCAGGATCCCCGTGAAAATCGCCGTGATCAGCGTGATCGTGCCGAGATAGAGAAACAAGGGAACCCGGCGGCTCCTTTGCGCAAGTGCTTCAATGGGAGACCGGCGCACCTCCGCCGTTCGTTCGAGCCGCGGCAATCCCTTGTCGATCAGGTAGTACCCGACGTGTGCCGACCGGTCGTCCCTGCCTCTCCGGGACGCGTCCTCGCCGGACAACTGGATTGCCTTGCGCGCCACCTCGACTTCGGAAAGAGGGCTGCTCTTCGCGATCTTCTCCACGGCATGACGGTAACGATCCCGGGTGGCAATATCCATCCTGCCGTAGACTCCGCCGGGATCCTCACGCAGCACCTGCTCGACAACGCTCATCCGTTCGACGAACTCGCGCCAGTCCATCGCTCCCAGGAACCGGAGGCTGCCGATGCTGTTGCTGATGGAAACCTGGTCGGAGGCCTGTTGCTGGCTCTCCGACCGGACCAATTGCTCGATCGTCAGGCCGGACTCGGAAAGCCGCTGCTCGATCCACGTAAGCGGCAAGGCCAGAGCGGGGCTCTGTCCCTGCAACCGGCGCGCGAATTCCGCGACGAACGAGCTCACCATCGGCGGGTTCGACCGCGCCATGTCCGCGGTCACCAGGATCAGGCTCTTCGGATCCTTCTCGGCGATCTCCGTCATCTGTTCCGCCCAATGGGCGGCGCGGTTGCGGTCGATCATGCCGGCGGCGACTTGCGCTCCAACGCGCCGGAGATTCTCGATCAGCGCCAGGCGCAGCATGATCGGGATGGCCCACAATTCGCCCAACGTAAGGAAGGTGACCGTCTGGTAGGCGGACACGAAGCTGCCGAGCGTTTCCGGGTCCACCCTTCCATCGCCGTGCGCAATCGTCTCCAGGGCGATGTCGTACACGCGCGGGAGGCCGGCCGATGGGCCGGAAAGCAACCGGGGCAGCTCCCGGCTGTACCCCTTCGGCAGGTGTCGCCGGGCCGTGCGAATCTGTTCCTCGATCAGGTAGAAGTTGTCGAGCAGCCATTCCCCGGCCGGCGCAATCCGGCGGTTCGACTTGACCGCCGCCGACAGCAGGTTGCAGGCCCCCATCAGAACGTCTTCATTCTCCGCCAGCCGCGTCAACAGCCGGTCCCGAATCCCGCTCGGCCCCAGCCTGTGCGAGCCCGCCAGGGTCTTGCCATGCTGCATCATCTGTTCTCTGCTGAACAGTTCCGACCGCAGCGGGGGCTCGTCGGTGGCGTACTTTTGCGCCAGGTCCTCACCGCGAAGGGCAGCACTCAGGCGGGGGATATCCCCGAGGATGGACTTGCCGCTCAATATCAAATTGGGGAGCTCCTTTTAGGGTTCAGGTTTTGCTTTTGGATAATGCCGGAGGTGACATAAAAACAGTTGGGAGGCTTTTTTTAAAAATACCATATATCGATGAGGAAAACCCGATTCCCGTTTCCTGGGCGGGGAGCGGATGTGCCGCATCGATCCTCATGAGCCATTGTATACTGGCACCGGGCCATGATCCCGGTCATCGGGCCACAGGTTCCGCTGGTAGCGGATCCACACGGACGTGGATCGGGGTACACGGATGGAAAAAAAACGGAAAATCGCCCTCCTCGCGGCCGGCGGGCTCTTGGCCCTTCTCCTCCTGGCGGCGGTCGCGCTGATTCTCTTCGTGGATGTCAACGCGCACAAGCCCCGGCTGGAGGCGGCCGCCTCCGACGCCCTGGGGATGGAAGTCCGCATCGGCGGCAGGCTGGGGATCGGCCTCTTCCCCGGCTTCCACGTATCGCTGGATAATGTAAGCATCCGGAACCGGGGGGCGGACGTCGCCTCCGCAAAGGAGACACTCCTCGGGATCGAACTTCTTCCCCTCCTCCGCAAGGAAGTCCGGATCGTAAAGGTCGTGATGAAGCGCCCCCGGATCTCCATCGAGCAGGACCGCGACGGAAAATTCAACTTCGAGACACCGGAGGAGGAAGCCGGGAAGAAGACGGCCGAAGAGGCCAAAGGGACGCGATTCTCCCTGGACGTGGCGAAAATTTCCCTATCGGACGGCGCCCTCTTCTACGCGGACAAGAAAACCGGGGACGTACTCGAGGCCGGGGACTTCAACCTGGAGGTGAGCCGCCTGCGGCTCGCCGGGGGGAAGAAATCGGACCTCCTGAAGAGCCTTTCCTTTGCGGCGGAGTTCGCCTGCAAGGAGTTCCGCAAGGGGAGCCTGGCGGTCTCGAACCTGAAGCTCCGGATCGAGGGGAAGGACGGCCTGTACCGGATCGCCCCGTCACGGCGGCCCGGGTCGCCTATTCCGGCCCCGGCGGGAACGTGACGGCGGATCGGCTCGACCTGGGCGTGGACAACCTCGCCGTCGGGGGCGACGGAAAGGCCGACCTTCTCCGGAGGATTTCCTTTTCGGGGACTGCCGGGATCGGGGAGGTCCGGACAGAGGACCTCGTCGTCACCGACTTTACGTCCGCCGTGGCCGGGAAGGACGGCGTCCTCGATCTCAATCCGGTGACGATGCGCCTCTT
>JBLNFH010000049.1:0-7281 GCA_050263475.1 Deltaproteobacteria bacterium | reverse complement strand
TGGCCGTGCCACCACATCAGGGTCCCGGGGAACCGCTCCGGGTTGAAGTGGACGTTGTAGAAGTGCCAGACGACGATGGCCAGGGTGGCGAGCAGCGCCTCGTCGCTGTGCATCTCGTGGGCGATGTCCAGGACGAACTTCGGGAAATACTTGAGCGCGATCGATTCCCCCCAGAGGAACGTCCCCGACCCGATCATGATGATGCAGCCCCAGTAGACGGCCCAGTAGTCGAACTTCTCGATGTAGCTGAACCGGCCGAACCTCGGCTTCTCCTTCACCTTCCCCAGGAAGAAGCGGATGTTCTGGACGGCGTCCCGGATATCCTTGGGCATCGGGAGGAGGAGAACGAAGTCCCTGCGGCCGTCCCGCGAGAGGATGGTGTAGAGCAGGTGGTGCACCATGAAGTAGACCAGCATCAGGGCGCCGATCCGGTGGACGATGGTGGAGTTGTTGATCCCGCCCCAGAAGTTGATGACGAACCGGGAGAGGATGAAGTTGGGGAACTTGATCGGCATCCCCGTGATGATGAGGATGATGACCGAGCTGAACATCACCATGTGCTGGAAGCGGAAGTTCCGGTTGAACCGCTGGAACATCCGCCCTTCCCCGGCCTGCTTCTCCTTCCGCCGCTCCTCCCGGATCCTGCGCTCCTCCGCCCGCCGGTCCGCCGCCGTCCGGAGCCGGATCTCCCGCTCCATCTCCGCGCGGACCCGCTGCCGGATCTTCTCCCGGATCTCCTCGGCCTTTTCCGGCTCGAGCCCGGACGTCTCGCTGGAGACGGCGGCGTCGATCTCCCGCTCGAGGCTCTCCTGCGATTGCTCCTTCTTTTCGTCAACGGACATACGTTCGCTCCTCTATTTCTCCCCGCGCAGCCGCTTCGTCCGCCCGTACATGTCCAGCAGGATGTGGACGATCAGGGCGAGCATCGTGCCGATGGTGAGGTATTTGAAGAAGGACGCCACGTAGTAGACGATGCCGGCCTCTTTCTTCTTGGCGTCCACGTGCATCTTCCCGACGGCCACGTTGGCGTTCGCGCCCGGGTGGCACTTCCCGCAGGTCTTCGCGACGTTCTTCGGATTCACCGAGGACAGGGGATCGGCCTCGGGCCGGATGTCGTGTATCCCGTGGCAGGAGGCGCAGTTGGCCACGGTGCGCGACCCGAACTGGCTCGCCACCCCGTGGAACGACTCCTTGTAGGTCTCCACCTTCTCCGTCTCGATGCCGAACTTCCCCATGATGGACACGGAGCCGTGGCACTTGGAGCACTGTTCGGCCACGTGGGTGGCGAAGACCGTGGACTTGGGGTCCTTGGGGCTGTAGATCTTGTGCTCCCCGTGGCACCCCGTGCACGACGGCGCCTCCTTGACCCCCTTGGCCACCGCCACGCCGTGCACCGACGCCTTGTATTGCGCGTAGATCTCGATGTGGCAGCGGCCGCACGTCTCCGCGACCCTCCCCTGCGCGACCTGGGAGCCGTCGCTCTTCGCCTTGAGGATGGCGTGGCTGCCGTGGCAGTCCTGGCACAGCGGCGCCTTCGCGTTCCCGCGCGCGATCGCCTTCCCGTGCACGGATTCGAAGTAGGCCAGGTAGCCGTCCGACTGGGGGGCCCCCTCGGCGTTGCCCTTGTAGTGGCAGTGCGTGCAGTTCACCCGGCGGGGCCGCTCCCGGTGCGGAATCTCGCTGACGTCGAAGTGGCAGTCCACGCACGTCTTCTTCTCGTGCACCGAGCCCTTCAGGCTGTCGGCCGTCACGAACAGCTCACGGATCTTCCCGTCGACGAGGATCTTCCGGAATTCCGGCTTGCCGTGGCAGAGGGTGCACTTCTCCAGGGAAAGCCGGGCTTCCGCCTCCCGCGGCCCCAGGCTGCACAGCCCCAGGAGGGCGGCGGCGATCACCGCATAAAGGACCGTTCCCTTCATAGGATCCCTTCCTGCTTGAGTTTTTCGTATTCCAGCGGGTGCTCCTGGCGAAGCCACTCCGCCTTCACCCGGCCCGTGAGCCATGCGTTGTTCATCGGGAAGACGGAGGCGTTCAGGTGTTCGTTGTACAGGTGCCAGAACAGGAGGATGACGAACGCCAGCAGCCCCTGGTAGCCGTGGATGATGAGCGTGACGTCCAGGACGATCTTGGGCAGGAACTGCATCGAAAACGTCTCCGCCCAGAGGATGAGGCCGGTCAGCGAGATGAGGAGGATGCCGATCGTCGCCCCCCAGTACTGGAACTTTTCCTTGTAGCCGTACTTGCCGATGAGGGGATACTCGGCCGCGGTCCCCAGGTTGTACCGGATCGCCTGCAGGAAATCGGAGAAGTCCCGGCGGCGCAGGAGGAACTCGCCCAGCTCGTGCTTCCCCTCGCGGGTGAACAGCATGTAGAAGGCGTGGAAGACCAGCTGCGCCATCAGCAGCGACGCCGCGGCGCGATGGAGGAACCCGCGGTACAGGATCCCGCCCTCCAGCCGGATCAGGCCGCGCCCGATCCAGTTCTCGTGGTACATGAGCGCGAATCCGGTCAGCGCGAGCACGAGCAGCGTGACCATGAGCAGCACGTGCTGGATCCGGAACATGAGGGACATGCGGACGATCGTTGCGGTTTCCGGGGTCTCCCCGCTCGCCGGCGTCATCCCTTTCTCCCTTCCTCCTCCCGCCTGCGGCGCCGCCGGCCCAGGTGCTCCAGGCCGACGTGGAGGACGAACAGCATCACCAGCAGGGAAATGAAGACCGTGTAGAAGATCCGCACGGCGAACACCCCCATCGCTTTCTGGGGCGTCACCTCGACGTGCATCGGCCCCTTCGCGAAGTTGGGCCCCGCGTTGGGGTGGCACTTCCCGCACGTCCGGGGGAGGTTCGCCTTGTTCACCCGCGACTCGGGATCCGCCGAGGGGAGGATGTCGTGGAAGCCGTGGCAGGATGCGCAGTTGGCCGCCTTGGTCATCCCGTACTCCAGGGCGATGCCGTGGAAGGAGTCCATGTAGGTCGAGAACCGCTTCTTGGGCAGGGCGTACCGGCTGGAGATCCCCTCCTTCTCGTGGCAGGCGGAGCAGGTCTTCGGGATGTTCTTCGAGAACACCGGCGAGGCCGGGTCGCTGATCTTGATGATCTTGTGCTCCCCGTGGCAGTCCGTGCACACCGGCGACTCGGCGATCCCGCCGCGCATCCCCTTCCCGTGGACGCTCTTCTCGTACTGCTCCAGGATCCCCGCGTGGCATTTCCCGCACATCGTCGGGATGTTCTGCCGATGGGTGGCGGAGCGGGGCTGGTCCCCGGGGAGGATCGCGTGGTTGCCGTGGCAGTCCGAGCACACCGCGGTCCCCAGCAGGCCCGATTTCTTCAGGGCCATTCCGTGGACGCTCTTCTCGTACGCCTCCATCACCTGCTGGCCGGGGAGCTTGTACTGCTCCTCGATCGCCCGGTCCTTATGGCATTTGAGGCAGACCCCCACGATGTTCAGGCGGAACGTGCGGGATTCCGCGTCCCCGCTCTTGCGGATGTCGTGCTTGCCGTGGCAGTCGGAGCACCAGGCGGCCTCGCGCTCGCCCTTGGCGTGCCCCTTCCCGTGCGTGCTCAGCGCGTAGGATTTCTCCGAGTCCGGGTGGCACTTGCCGCAGGAGACCTTCTCCAGCTTGCCGTGGGGGGCTTTCGCATCGGAGTGGCACGTCGTGCAGGCCCCCTTCCCGTGCACCGACGCGCGGTATCCCTTCTCGTCGACGTACAGCGACAGCGTCCCTCCCCCGGGGAGGGATTTCTCGATCGTCTTGTCCCCGTGGCATTCCATGCATTCCCCCTGGGTGGGGGGGTTGGCGCCCGCGGTCCCGGGCCGGGCGATCAGCGCCGCGGTCAGGGCCACGGGCAGCAGCAGCGTGAGCAACCGTTTCATGACTCCTCCGATGCGATCCGGGTTGATCCCGGCGACGGGGCTTCCCCGCGCCGTTCGGCCGCTTCCAGTTCCTCGATCTCCAGCGCATGCTCATGCTCCATGTCATGGCGGGAGAGCTTCCCGTCGAGCCAGGTGAACGAGAGCGGGGCGAAGTCGGGATTGATCATCACGTAATACAGGTGCCAGACGATGATCGCCAGCGTGGCCAGGATCGCCTCGTAATAATGGACGATCGTCGCCACGTCCAGCCCCCACATGGGGAGGTGCTTGAGCGCCGCGTCCTGGAACCAGAGCAGGAATCCCGTGACGATCATGACGATCGATCCCCACACCAGCGCAAGGTACTCGGCCTTCTCGATATAGCTGTACCGCCCGAACTTCGGCTTGTGGGGGGAAAGCCCCGCGAAATATTTGAGCATCCCCACGACGTCCCAGGCGTCCTGCAGGCGGGGCATCATCCGCGCGAACTGGTCGCGTCCCCGCTCCGTGAAGATCACGTACAGCAGGTGGTAGATGCAGGTCGCCACCATGAGGACGGCGGCCACCCGGTGCCCCGTTCCCCGCAGCGAGACGTTCGCGGCGTCCGAGAGGAACGGGATCGACCATTTGAATTTCAGGGCGAAGCCGGTGACGACGAGGGCGAAGAACGTCGTCAGCGTCAGGATGTGCTGCAGCCGCTCCGAGGGATTCATCCGCTCGTAGCCGGGATGGTCCCATTCCCTGCGCTTCCGGTAGATCGCCTGCAGCTTCCGGACGTAGTCGGCCCCGTTGTGGACCGCCATCCCGCCGATGACCACGACGATCATCCAGATGTAGAGCCTCTCCACCCAGTACTTGACCTGCCCGCCGATGCCGCCCGGCCCCACGTGGATGTTCCCCTTGGCGAAGTTCTCCGTCGCCCCGGGATGGCACTTCCCGCAGGTGACCTGGAGGTTCTTCGGGTAGACGGTCGAGCGGGGATCGGACGACGGGAAGATCTCGTGGACGCCGTGGCACGAGGAGCAGTTCGCGACCGTCTTGTCCCCCAGGCGCTGGGACAGGCCGTGGAAACTTTCCTGGTACCCCTTCACCTTTTCGGTGGCGATGCCGTACCGGCTGGACAGCTTTTCCGCGGCATGGCAGGAGGGGCACGTCTTCTGGGACACCGCCGCGAACGAAACCGAGGAGCCGGGGTCGGACGCCTGGCGGATGTCGTGCTCCCCGTGGCAATCCGTGCACCCGGGGGCGTCCGGAACCCCCCGGGCCAGCGCCGTGCCGTGCACGCTGTCCCGGAAGATGGCGAAGACGCCGTAGTGGCACTTCCCGCAGGTGGAAGGGATGTTCGCGCGGAAGATGGGGGACTCCGGGTCGAGCCGGTCTTTCAGGTCGTGCGCGCCGTGGCAATCGACGCAGGTGGCGGACTTGTTCAGCCCCTTTTCGACGATCGCCCGGTTATGGATGCTCTTCTCGTACATGCGCGCCGCGCCGGGGATGGGAATGTCGGACCGGTCGGTCACCTTCCGGCTCCCGTGGCACCGGGTGCACGTCGCGGACAGGTTCCGGAAGTAGACGGGCGACGTGGACAGCGAGGATTTTGTTATCTCGTGCGCGCCGTGGCAGTCGTAGCACCGGGGAGCCTCCGCGCCGGAACCCTTGCCGTGCAGGACCACGTGCCGGCTCTTCTTGTAGACCGCGGCCACCTCGGAGTGGCAGCCCGAGCAGTCGACGGGGGCAAGCCGAGCGGCGTGCGGCAGCTCCTTGAGATCGGCGTGGCAGTCGGTGCAGGAGAGGTCCGCGTGCACCGAGGCCTTGTACTTGTCGGCGTCGACGTGCAGGGAGAGCCCGGGGAAGGGCGGCGCGTTGCGGGGGGCCTTCTCCGGCCCTCCCGGCTTGACGTTGCCATCCTTCTCCTGCTGCGACCACGAGAGGATGCCGGAATCGCCGTGGCAGTCGAAGCACTGCCCGTTGTCCAGGGCCCAGGCCGCGGAACGGGGACCGATAACGGAGAGGCAAAGCGCGAGGAATACCACCGGTGCTGCGATGCGGAACGAGTCCCGGCGCAGGGGAAGCATGGGCGCCCCTTTCTTCATCCGGATATTTGGTGTAATCGTCGAAAGCAGACTAATGCTATCCGTTATGGCGATTGTCGACTGTATACATACTGCAACCCCGGCGCGGAATCAAGCCGAAAATTCGGTCGGGGTTTGCCCGCCTGCCGACGCGGTGGTATGGTGGGGGGTCCCGGCGGGTGCCGAAGGAAACGGGATCGACCGTTGCGGGGCGCCCGCTTCGGGCCTTCCGGCCCTCCGGCGGCAGGCGGAAAAAATCGTCACCGGAAACAAGGGATCTTCAAAAATGCCCCGGAAGGGGGACGGAGGACCGCCCGGGAGCAATACCGATAAACGATGTTTTATTAATGTAAAATCCATGGGAAATGCATCGGATTGCAGAATTTTTATTTTCTTCCGCGTTTTTCTTGACAGGATATGGTGAACACCATATCTTGTATGCGTGTCGCCGGAAAGCCACAAGATGCGCTACCCTGAATAATTGAACTGGCGCTCTCCCCGAGGGGAAACCCGCCGCCCAATGGAGCCAAAGATGGAACTGAACGTACCGTCCCCAGCAGATCTGCCGGCCCAACCACAGGAAGTCCAGCCGCGCGCAGCGGGGAAATCGGTCCCCGACCATCCGCCCAGGGAGTGGGTCGAACGGATGCTGCGGAAATACGGGCCGCTGCCGGTCTCCGAGAACGCCCGGACCGTGCTCGAACGGCGGTATCTGAAGAGGGACGCGCGGGGGGAGACGCACGAAACCCCCGAGGGAATGATCGCCCGCGTGGCCTACAACATCGCGACCGCGGAAGGATTCTATTACGGCGCCCTGCCCGAGGTCGTCCTCCAGTGGGCGGAGACGTTCTACGCGATGATGGTCCGCCTGGATTTCGTGCCCAACTCCCCCACCCTCATGAACGCGGGGCGGGAATTGCAGCAGCTGTCCGCCTGTTTCGTGCTCCCCGTGGAAGATTCCATGGATTCCATCTTCGAGGCGGTGAAGAACACCGCCCTCATCCACAAGAGCGGCGGGGGGACCGGGTTCTCCTTCTCCCGGCTGCGCCCGAAGCACGACGTCGTCAAGTCGACCAAGGGGATCTCGTCCGGCCCCATCTCCTTCATGACCGTTTTCGACGCGGCCACCGAGACGATCAAGCAGGGAGGGACGCGACGGGGGGCCAACATGGGGATCCTCCGGGTCGACCACCCCGACATCCTCGAGTTCATCGCGATCAAGCTCGATCCGCTGCGGATGCGGAACTTCAGCCTCTCGGTCGCCGTCACCGACACGTTCATGTCGGCGGTCGCCAGCGGCACGACCTACGATCTCGTCAACCCACGCACCGGCGAGGTCACGGCCACGCTCGACGCGCGC
>JBLNFH010000048.1:0-3373 GCA_050263475.1 Deltaproteobacteria bacterium | reverse complement strand
TCGGCGGCCTTCGTCTTGTTTCCCCCCGCGGCGAGGATGGCCCGCCGGATGATGGCGCGTTTGTGCTCGCGCACCGATTCGTGGAAGCGCATGTCCTCCGGCGTGGGGTCGTCCGCGAGGAAATCCGCCAGCGCCAGGCAGAGGTCGGGCGGCGTGATCTCCTCTCCTTCCGATAGCGCCACGGCCCGGCCGACGGCGTTCTCCAGCTCGCGGACATTGCCCGGCCAGGGGTAGCGCTCGAGGATCTCCACCGATTCCGGAGTGAGCCTTTTCCGTTCGAACCCCATCTCCGCGCAGGTCCGCTTCAGAAACGATTCCGCCAAGGGAAGCACGTCCTCCCGCCGCGCCCTCAAGGGGGGCAGCACGACCGGGATCCCGTTGATCCGGTAGAACAGGTCCTCCCGGAACTTCCCCGTCTCCATCCGCTTCCTCAAGTCCCGGTTGGATGCGCAGATGAGGCGGGTGTCCGCCGTGAGCGTCTTCACGCCGCCCACGCGCTCGAACTCCCGGTCCTGGAGGACCCGGAGGAGCTTCCCCTGCATCGGATAGGGGACCTCGCCCACCTCGTCGAGGAAGAAGGTGCCGCCGTCCGCCAGCTCGAAGCGGCCCGGCTTGGAGGTCGCAGCGCCCGTGAACGCCCCCTTCTCGTAACCGAAGACCTCCGCCTCCCAGAGCGTCGGCGGGATCGCGGCGCCGTTGACCTTGATGAAGGGCCCCTCCCGCCGTCGGCTGATCCGGTGGATCGCCCGGGCCACCAGCTCCTTCCCCGTCCCGGTCTCCCCCAGGATGAGCACGGGAAACGGGGACGTCGAGGCCTTCTCGATCACCTTGCGGACCTCGAGCCACGCCGGGGAGTGGCCCACCATGCCGAACCATCCCTCCGCCGCGGGGTCCCCGATCGGTTCCGTGACGGAGCCGGCCGCCGTCCGGACGGCGTTTCCCACCACGCGCAGGAGCTCCGCCTCGTCGAACGGCTTGGTGATGTAATCGAACGCGCCGGAGCGTATCGCCTCCACCGCGTCACCGATCGTCCCGAACGCGGTCACCAGGATGACGGGCAGGGAGGGATGCCGCTCCCTGCAGTGACGGAAGAGGGCAAGCCCGTCCATCTTGGGCATCCGGATGTCGGTGACGAGCACGTCCGCGGGGCCCGGGTTCGCGTCCAGCCACGCTGCGGCCGAAGCCCCGTCGACCGCCTCGATGACCTCGTATCCTTCCCGCATCAGCATCGCGCGCAGGACCCGGCGCAGGTTCCGGTCGTCCTCGGCGATCAGGATCTTCCCGCTCAACGGCTCATCCTCCCGACAGCTTGATGGTGAACCGGCTCCCGCTCCCGGGGGCGCTCTCGACGGCGATGGCCCCCCCGTTTTCCTCGACGATCCTGCGGCAGATGGCCAGTCCCATCCCCACGCCGCGCTCGCGGGTCGTGAAAAACGGCCGGAACAGCTGCGGCCGGTCCCCCTCGTCGATCCCCGTCCCCGTGTCCTCCACGGAGATCCGGGCCTCCCCTCCCGCCGCGAACACGCGAACGGTGAGATCGCCTCCCTCGGGCATCGCCTCCACCGCGTTGGTCAGCAGGTTGAAGACGACCCGCTCGATCTCCGACGGGTCGGCGTTCACCTTGGGCGGCGGCTCCGCGAAGTGCTTGTGGGTACGGATACGCCCCATCGCCTTCGACCTCTCGCGCCCCAGGCGGACCATGGCGCGCTCCACCGGCTCCCGGAGGGAGATCGGGATCGGCGTGCGGTCCGCGGGACGGGCATATTCGAGGAACTCGGTCACCACGCTGTTCAGCCGGTCCGCCTCCTCCACGATGATGTCGAGGAACTCGCGGTCCTTGGGGGGGGCCTCCCGGGAGAGATACTGGGCCGCCCCCTTGATGACGCCGGCAGGGGTGCGCACCTCGTGGGCAAGGCCGGCGGCCAGCTCGCCGACGGTCGCGAAATGCTCCTTCCGCTGGATGCGCTGCTTCTGGCGGATGTTCTCCACCGCGAGGCCGATCCCCTCGAGAAACGGCGTCAGCAGCTCCATCTCCCGGAAGGAGGGCGGCTTGTCCTTCCAGTGGAACAGGGCGACCCCGACCATCTCCCCGCGAAGAAAAACCGGGAAGGATGCGTCCCAGGTGTCGTCCCAGATGGCAACGTCGGCGGCCTGCGAGCCACCGTGCTCCAGGAACCGGACGACGGGGAACCGCCGGGAGAACCGGTGGTACGCGCGCAGGTACTCCTCCGGCCGGACCGGGAGCGTTCCGATCCCCTCGTCCGTCCCCCCCTCCGGCCGGATCCAGAGCGTGGCCCCGGCGACGAACGGGAGCTGCGCCAGCCCCTCCTCCACGGTCCGCGCGATCTCGGACAGGGAGGATCCGTCGGCCAGCCTCTTGGCGAAATCCCCCATCCGGGCCTGGACGGCGCGCGACTCCCGCACGAGAAGGTCGGAGGAGATCCCGCCCAGCTTCCGCATCAGGACCGGGTAGAACGTCAGGAGGAAAAAGGAGATCAGGAACACGCCGGCCAGGGGAAACCAGAACTTGCGGCCGGAAGCGATCTCGAGAATGCCGAACACGACGGCGAAAGCGAACACCTGGATCACGAGGATGATCCCCCTGCCGACGATGTCCGGGAACTCGAAAAAGTGAAGGTGCAGGATCCCCGTGGCCATGAAGTAGAAAAACAGCAGGACGGCGAACGCTGCGATCGGGGGAAAGTAGATGCCGGTGCCCGGCAGGAAATTCAGCGGCGCCACGAGGCTCGCGATCCCCCCGCCGATGAGAAGGAACTGGTACTTCTTCCGATCGATCGACGAGGGATTCGCCCGGAAGCCGTGCCGGACGACGATGAAGAGGCTCAGGCACAGGTACGGGTAGACGTACAGGAGGGCGGCGAAGTTCCACCATGCCGAGGCCAGGATCCGGTCGCTTCCCAGGGTGAGGGCGAAGGCGGCGCTGATCCACATCCCCGCGACCAGGGCGGTCTGGAACCACTTCGGCCTCGTGCGGACGGCCGCCCCGCTGTACCGGAGGGCGAACGGCGGGATGAAGATGACCCCCGCGAGCGATACGCGATGCCAGAAATCCGATCCCAGCGTCTTCCAGAGGTATTCCGGGAGGCACCACAGGAAGATGAGGAACGACAGGTCCGCGAATGCCCGAGCCTCCTTGTCGTTCTTTGCCCACACGCGGAGATATCCCGCGATCGCCAGCGCGACGATCGCCGCCACGAGGCTTCCCTGTGCGTAGTAATCCATCGGCCCGGCTTCCCCCCCGGAAAAAGAACGGGCTATCCCGGGATTTCCCAGAATAGCCCGAAACGCGGCCGGCGGGGCCGGAAAATTACGGTCCCTGTTTCAGGCGCGCCTCCGCGGCCTTCCAGTCGAT
>JBLNFH010000047.1:0-9096 GCA_050263475.1 Deltaproteobacteria bacterium | reverse complement strand
ACGCCTTATTGGGAAAATATTTGCCCAGATTTACCAGTGAAACACCGGAAATACTTTCAACTTCTGTTGTTACGATAATGAAATGGCGCCCCCGGGGTGACTCGAACACCCGGCACGCGGTTTAGGAAACCGCTGCTCTATCCGCCTGAGCTACGGGGGCCCTGTTCCGACGCTTTCCTTGCCGTTCCTAGTCCGTATATTTCAACAGGGAAAAAACCTTCTGGCCTTTCAGCTTGTCCCGTCCCTTGAGTGCGGTGAGCTCGGCGAGGAAGCAGCACTCGACGATTTCCGCCCCGAGCCGCTCCAGCAGTCCCACGACGGCCTCCATCGTCCCCCCGGTCGCCAGGACATCGTCCGCGACGATCACCCGCATCCCCTTGCGGATGGCGTCTTCGTGGATCTCCAGCCGGTCCTTTCCGTATTCCAGGGCATATGTCGCGGACACCGTCTTGAAGGGGAGTTTCCCGGGCTTGCGCACCAGGACGACCCCCGTGCCCAGCTTATAGGCCATCGCGGCGCCCATGATGAATCCCCTGGCTTCCACGCCGATGACCGCGTCGATCCCTTCGGCGAAATGCCGGTGCGCCATCAGGTCGATCGCCCTCTGGAAGGATGCGGGGTCCGACAGCAGGGTCGTGATGTCCTTGAACTGGATCCCCTTCTGGGGAAAGTCGGCGATGTTCCGGATCCGCTTTTTCAGCGCCCTCATCGACCCTTAGTCCGCACTTTCCATGTATATCGCCGGGTCCACGGACTTCCCGCCCATCCGCAGCTCGAAATGAAGATGGGAAGTCGTGGCGTTGCCGGTCCTGCCGACCTCGCCGATCACGGAACCCGCCGCGACGACATCGCCCGATTTTACATGAATCTCCCGCAAATGTCCGTAGAGGGTTGTCGCCCCTCCCCCGTGGTCCAGCACCGCCGCGTTCCCGTATCCCCGCAATCGATTCCCCGCGTACACCACGACGCCCGTCTCCGCCGCGCGGACCGGCGTTCCCTCCGGCGCCAGGATGTCGATCCCATGGTGCTGCCGGCCGCCTCTTCCCCCGAAGCCCGACGCCATCCTGCCCTCGATCGGCCACCGGAAATCCCGATAGATGGCCTCTCCCGGCCCCTTGCCCGGACCGATGGCGCCGCATCCGGCAAGGACGGCCGCGATGACGCAGAGAAACGCCGCGAGCGGGATCAGTCGGTGAATCCGCATTGACCGATCAGGGGAACGAACCGGCATCCGCCGAGAAAATCCTTCTTCGCCTTCCCCCCCTCCTTGCGCACGCGGACCAGCTCCTGCTCCCATCTCCCGCCCAGGGGAATCACCATGATGCCGCCATCCGCGAGCTGCTCGAACAGCGGGGGGGGGACGTCGGGCGCGGCGGCGGTCACGATGATCCGGTCGAAGGGGGCCTCTTCCGGCACCCCCATCGTCCCGTCCCCGACGCGAAAGCGCACGTTCTCCACGCCCAGCTCGCCGAGCAGCTCCTTGGCTCCGAAGCAAAGGCCGACGACCCGCTCGACGGTGACCACCTCGCGCGCCAGTCGGCACAGGATGGCCGTCTGGTAGCCCGACCCGGTCCCGATTTCCAGGACCTTTTCCTGCCCGTTGAGGCGCAGGGCATCGGTCATCTGCGCGACGATGTACGGCTGGGAGATGGTCTGCCCCTCCCCGATGGGCAGGGGGCCGTCCTCGTACGCCCGGTCGGCGAGATGGGAAGGGAGAAACCGGTGCCTCGGGATCTCGGCCATCGCGGCGAGGATCCGCTCGTCGCGGATCCCCCGCGACCGGATCTGGTCCGCCACCATGCGGCGGCGCTGGAATTCGTGGGACCCCTTCACCATTTCCAGCGGCGGAGCTTCCGCATGGACGCGTAATGGGTCATATCGAGATGGACGGGAGTGACCGATATGCAGTTCTGCTCCACCGCCTCCAGGTCGGACCCGGGGATCTCTTCGCGGCTCGTGTTGTCTCCACCGATCCAGTAATACCTCCGTCCCCGGGGGTCCCGTTTCCGGACGATGGCATCCCCGTAAATGCGTTTCCCCTGGCGTGTGATCCGCACCCCGCGGACTTCCTCCGGAGGGACGTTGGGCAGGTTGATGTTCAGAAGGGTGTCCTTGGGGAGGCCGTCCTTGAGCACTTTCCGGGCGGCGCGCAGCGCGAAGCCGGCGGCGGTATCGAACCGGAAATGGTTGCGCGAGGCAAGCGATACGGCGATCGACGGGATGCCGAGCAGCGTCCCTTCCATCGCCGCCGAGACCGTCCCCGAATAGGTGATGTCGTCCCCGAGGTTTCCCCCCTTGTTGATGCCGGAGGCGATCAGGTCGATCGTCTTGTTCCTGAGGATGCCGTTGACCGCCAGGTTCACGCAGTCGGTGGGGGTCCCGTCCACGGCGTAGATCCGCCGGCCCATCTTCTCGATCCGCAAGGGGTGCGTCAGCGTCAAGGCGTGGCTGGCCGCGCTCCGCTCCCGGTCGGGGGCGACGACATACACCGTGCCCAGCTCCCGCAGCGCTTCCGCGAGCGCGTGCAGCCCTTCGGAGCGGACGCCGTCGTCGTTGCAGACCAGAATGTTGGGCAATGAGCGCTTCAAGGGAATCCGGCTGCGGCTATCGTAAGAAGAAATGGTCGGGGCGACTGGACTTGAACCAGCGACCCCTTGCACCCCATGCAAGTGCGCTACCAGGCTGCGCTACGCCCCGACCCTCGGAAAAAAGCATCTTACCCCGTCCTTCGTGGCGTTGTCACGCCAAATCTCCCTTTTCATCCTACCATCAGGCGCGGCCGAAATCGTCCTCGACCCGCTCGATATCGTCCTCGCCGAAGTAGTCTCCCCTCTGGACCTCGATGACGACCAGCGGGGCCTCGCCGCGATTCTGCACCCGGTGGAGAGCCCCCAGCGGAATGTCCAGCGAATCTCCCGCGCCCACGGGGATCTGTTCCTGTCCCCGGGTCACCACGCCCTGCCCGGAAACGAAGTGCCAGTGCTCCGAGCGGCGGCGGTGCCGCTGAAGGCTCAGCCGCTTGCCCGGGAAGACGACGATCCGCTTCACCTTGTGATCTTTCTCGTCGGAAAGGATGATGTAATACCCCCAGGGTCGGTGGTTTTCCCCGACGGCGTCCCCAGGGACCGGCGGCTTGAAGGGATCGGAGGGATTAATGTTCCAGCATCTCCCGGATCTTGGTCAGGTCCTTCTTCACCCGCTTGAGGAGGGTCATGTGACTCTTGTCTTCCAACGTCAAATTGAGCTGTTTGCTCTTATCCTTCACGCGTTCCTTTAGCTTCTTCTGCGCCCCCTCGATCGTGAACCTCTCTTCGTAGAGAAGGTTCTTGATCTCGATCAGGGTGTCCAGTTCCTGCCGGTTGAAGACCCGGTGCCGGGAGCGGTTCTTTGCGGGGGTAAGATGGAATTCCGTTTCCCAGAAACGCACGACGTAGGGCGGGACGCCGAGGATCTCGCTGACCTCACCGATTTTGAAATAGAACTTGTCCGGTATACCGGGCCTCGTCACGCCCGCCCCTGGAGGTCTTTCAGTCTTTCTTGTCGTTGATGTACGCCTTCAAGATCTGGCTGGGGCGGAACGTGAGGACCCGCCGTGCCGTGATCTGGATATCGTCGCCGGTCTGGGGGTTGCGGCCCTTGCGCGGCCGCTTGTCCCGCAGGATGAAGTTGCCGAATCCGGAGATCTTTATCTTTTCCCCGGCCTTCAGGTTGGCCTTCATGGTGTCGAAAATCGCTTCAACGATGTCCTGAGACTCCTTCTTCGACAGCCCGCCGACCTTCTCGTATACGATCTCGACCAGCTCCGCCTTCGTCATCCCGACCTCCCTCCCGGCGCGTCTTAGGACGTACGAATTTTCCCGCCGAAGCGATTCTCCAATAATTTTACTATCTTGGTATGTATACTATGGACGTCGGCGTCCGTCAAGGTTCTGTCGGCGGGCTGAATTTTCACGCGGAACGCCACGCTTTTGTTCCCTTCCCCGATCTTTTCCCCCATATAGATGTCGAATACCGATGCCGATTCGATCTCCGGCGACAGCTCGGACACCATGGCGAGCACGTCCCCGACGGGCACGTGCGCCGGCAGGATGCAGGCAACGTCCCGGGAAACAGGGGGAAACTTGGGGACCGGCCGGTATTGCGCGGGCGGCGTCACCGCGGCCGTGGCGGCGCCGATCCGGATCTCCCCGTAGAAAACGGCTCCGGGAATGTCCAGCGCGGTGACGAGCTCCCTGCGAACCGCGCCGACCCACCCGACGGTCTGCCCGTCCTTCAATATATCCGCCGACTTTCCGGATTCCAGGAACGGCCGGGAAACCGAGGGGATGAAATGCACCGGAGACGCGCCCAAAAACCCGTGGAGGCTTTCCGCCACTCCCTTGGCGTCGTAGAAATCGACCGCCGCCTGTCCCTCGCCCCAATCTCCGGGCAGCCGGCGGCCGTACAGGACGAACGCGAGTCGCGGTTCCTCGAAGTGTCCCTCCGAAAGCGATTTCCCGAACGCCTTGCCCACCTCGAACAGGCGCACGTCCTCGATGAAGCGGCGCACGTTCGAGGCGACGTTGTGGAGCATCCCCATCAGCAGCGAGGGGCGCATCATCGTCGTGTCGTCCGAGATCGGGTTCGACAGCCGGATGGCGTCCGAGGCATCGAAGCCCAAAAGCGCCTTGTGCCGCTCCCATTCCTTCTCCGATACGAAGGCGAAGTTGATCGCCTGGGTGAATCCCTGCACGCGGAGCAACTCGGAAGCGTCCTCCAGGACCTTCGCGAAGCGGTCGTCGGGTGAAAATTCCGGTGCGCCGGATTCGGGATAGGTCACGGGAATCTTGTCATACCCGGTGAGGCGGGCGACTTCCTCCACCAGGTCGATCTCGCGCTCGATGTCGAACCGGTGCGGCGGGACGGTGACGCTCAGGCGCCCCGGCCCTTCCGCCTCCACGGGGAAATCGAGCTTCGAAAAGACGGCCTTGCACTCCTTTTCGGGGTATTCGCGCCCGATGATCCTTCCCGCCCTTGCCGGCCGGAACGTGATGGTGCGCGAGAAATCGCGATCTCCCCCCTCGTCGATCGTTCCCCGCGCGGTCTCGAAGGAGGCAAACCGCGACAGCAGAGACACCGCGCGGTCCGCCGCATACATCGTCGTGCCCGGGTTGACTCCCCTCTCGAACCGGTAGGAGGATTCGCTCGAAAGCCCCAGCCGGCGCGAGGTCCATCGGATCGATGCGGGCGAGAAATGCGCGCTTTCGAACAGAACCTGTTTCGTGGTCGGGAGCACTTCCGTGTTCTGTCCCCCCATGACGCCGGCAACCGCCACGGGCCCTTCCCCGTCCCAGATCAGGAGCATCTCCGGGAGGATGTCCCGCTCGCTGCCGTCCAGCGTGACGAATTTCCGCGGGACCCCGGACCGGCGCACGTCGATCCTTCCCCCGGCCAGCCGGTCCAGGTCGAAGGCGTGCATGGGCTGACCCAGCTCCAGGAGAAGGTAGTTCGTGATGTCGACGATATTGCTGATCGGGCGGATGCCGCACAGGGACAGGCGCCGCTGCATCCAGCCGGGGGACGGGGCGACCGTCACCCCGGTGACCGCGCGCGCGGAGTACCTGGGGCACAGTCCCCAATCGGTGACGGTCACGGAGGCCAGCGAAGCGATGTCGGGCCCGGATTCCCTGATCGAGATGGCCGGGAGGCGGATTTTTTCGCCCGTGACCGCGGCGACCTCGCGGGCCACGCCCAGCACGCTCAAGCAGTCCCCGCGGTTCGGCGTGATCTCCACTTCGAGCAGCCAGTCCGATAGCCCGATGGCGTCGGCCAGCGGTATGCCCAGGCGGGTTTCCGGGGGAAGGATCATGATCCCCGCCGACTCCTCGGACAACCGCAGCTCCATCTCGGAGCAGAGCATCCCCTCGGAGGCTTCCCCTCGGATCCTGGCCTTCTTGATCTCGACCCCGTTGGGAAGCTTCGCCCCCGCGCGGGCCAGCGCGACGACGTCGCCGGGCTTCATGTTCTTCGCCCCGCAGACGATGCCGTATTCCGCGGAACCGTCGGTCACGCGGCAAAGGGAGAGCTTGTCGGCGTTGGGGTGCGGTCCCTGCGCCAGGATCTTCGCGACCACGACGTTTTCCATCCCCTCTCCCAGGAACCGGCAGGAAGAGACCTCGACCCCGGCCATCGTCAGGGCGTCCTGCACCTGCGCGGCCGTGAGCCCGGTATCGATGAATTCCCTGAGCCAGGAATAGATGATTTTCATGGCTGGAACTGGGAAAGGAAGCGAAGGTCGTTTTCGAACAGCAGCCGGATGTCGTTGATGCCGTGCCGCAGCATGGCGATCCGCTCCACGCCCATGCCGAATGCGAACCCCGTGTGCTCTTCCGGGTTGTATCCGACGAACCCGAACACCGACGGGTCGATCATCCCGCACCCCAGGATCTCCAGCCAGCCCGAGTCCTTGCAGACCCGGCAGCCGGCCCCCCGGCAGATGACGCAGCGGATGTCGACTTCCGCGGACGGCTCGGTGAACGGGAAGTAGCTCGGCCGGAACCGCAGCGGCAGGTCCGGGCCGAACATCATCCGGCAGAATTCCGTGAGCAGCCCTTTCAGGTCCGCCATGGTGGCGCTCCGGTCGACGGCGAACCCCTCCACCTGGTGGAACATCGGGCTGTGGGTGACGTCGGAGTCGCAGCGGTAGACGGCGCCGGGGGCGATCACGCGCACCGGCGGCCGCATCGCTTCCATGGTGCGGATCTGGATCGGGGAGGTGTGCGTCCGAAGGACCAGGTCGCCCCCCATCCCGTCGATGTAGAAGGTGTCCTGCATGTCCCTTGCGGGGTGGTCCTTCGGGATGTTCAGCGCCTCGAAGTTGTAGTAGTCCTTCTCGATCTCCGGCCCCCCGCGCACGGAGAACCCGAGCCGCTGGAAGGTCGCGATGATCTCCCCCATCGTCCGGGAAACGGGGTGGCGGCGGCCGACCGCGGGCGCCCTGCCGGGAAGGGTCACGTCGACCCGTTCCTTCCCCTCCCGCGCGACCCGCTCCTGCTCCCGGATCTGCGCCAGCCGCGCATCGAAGGCGGATTCCAGCGCGGTGCGCGCCTCGTTGGACGCGGCGCCGATCCGCTTCTTCTCCTCCACCGGAAGGGAGGCGACGGTCTTCAGGATTTCGGAGATCGCCCCCTTTTTCCCGAAGTACCGCCCCTTGACCTCGAGGAGGTCGCTCTCGGTCCTTGCGGATTCGATCGCGCGCAGCCCGGCGTCGGAGAGTTCCTTGACCCGGTCGGTGGCGTCCGTCAAAACGAAGCGCCCCCTATGCGATCGAGGCCCTGGCCGTCTCCGCCAGTGCCTTGAAAGCCGCCGCGTCGTTGACCGCGAGGTCCGCCAACGCCTTCCGGTCGATTTCGACCCCGGCTTTTTTCAGCCCGAACATGAACTGGCTGTAGGAGAGCCCGTTCTCCCGGGCGGCGGCATTGACCCGCACGATCCAGAGGGATCGGATCTCCCTCTTCTTGTTCCGCCGGTCGCGGTAGGCGTACTGGAGCGCGCGCGCCACCGCTTCCTTCGCCGACCGCAGCAGCTTGCCGCGGCCCCCGCGGAAGCCCTTGGCGGCCTTCAGGATCTTGCGGCGCTTCTTGTGGGAATGGACTGCTCGTTTTACGCGTGGCATCGTTTCATCCCTCTTCCGATATGGGTTTTCTTAAAGATACGGCAGCAGGCGGCGGATCGACTTCTCGTTCGCGGGGTTCACGAGCGCTTTTACCTTCAGGCCCCGCTTCCTCTTCCGGCTCTTGGTGGAGAGGATGTGGCTCTTCCCCGCCTTGGCCCGCTTGATCCCGCCGCCTCCGGTCGCCTTGAAGCGCTTGTGCGCGCCCCGGTTCGACTTCATCTTCGGCATTTCTATCCCTCCTGTTTTTCCGCCGGCTTGGGGGAGGGCTGGCCGACGGGCTTTTTCTTGTGCGCCACGGGGGCGACGACCATCATCATCGTCTTCCCCTCCATCTTCGCGGGCGACTCGACCTTGGACAGGTCGCCGATCGCCTCCATGACGTGCTTCAGGATCTCGAATCCGCTCTGGGAGGCGTAGGTCAGCTCCCGCCCGCGGAACCGCACGGTCACCTTGACCTTGTCGCCTTCCTCCAGGAACCTCCGGATGTGCTTGATCTTGGTGTTCAGATCGTGCTCGTCGGTCTTGGGCCGCACCTTGATCTCCTTGACCTGGATCACGGTCTGCTTCTTCCGGGCCTCCTGCTCGCGCTTGCTCTGCGTGTACTTGAACTTTCCGTAGTCCATGATCCGGCACACCGGCGGCACCGCGGTCGGTGCCACTTCGACCAGGTCCAGGTCGAGGACCCGGGCCTTCTGCAGCGCCTCGTGCGTGGCGACGACCCCGAGCTGCTCGTTGTCGACGCCGACCAGCCGCACCTCCGGCACATTGATCTGCTCGTTGATTCTCGATTCCTTGCTGATGGCTTCCTCCTTTAGGTTGGGGTTGTTTCCAATTCGCCCTTGAGGATCCCGATGAACTCCTCGAGGGACACGGGGGGGATCTGCTCCCCTCCTCTTTTCCTCGGGGCGACCTGCCCCTGCGAGGCTTCCCGCTCCCCGATCACGAGGGCGTAGGGGACCTTCTGCATCTGGGATTCACGGATCTTGTACCCGAGTTTCTCGTTCCGGTAATCCCCCTCCGCGCGCCACCCCGCCGATTGGAGCCGGTCGACGACGTCCCGGGCGTAGTCGGACTGGCGGTCGGTGACGGGGAGGACGTCCACCTGCACCGGGGCCAGCCACAGCGGGAACGCCCCCGCGTAATGCTCCACGAGCACCCCGAAGAACCTCTCCAGGGAGCCCATCAGTGCCCGGTGGATCATGATCGCCCGCCGCGGGGAGCCGTCCTCGCCGATGAAGCTCGCGTCGAACCGCTCGGGGTTGTTGAAGTCCACCTGGATGGTGGAGCACTGCCAGGAGCGGCCGAGCATGTCCTTGATCTTGATGTCGATCTTCGGCCCGTAGAAGACCCCTTCCCCCGGGTCCACCTCGAAGGGCAGCCCTTTCCGCTCCAGCGCTTTTTTGAGCGCGGCCTCCGCCTTCGCCCAGTTTTCCAGGGTGCCG
>JBLNFH010000046.1:0-3238 GCA_050263475.1 Deltaproteobacteria bacterium | reverse complement strand
CTGGAGGTACCGCGCCACGGAGTTGCTCGGGCGCTCCGGCTTGTCGGAGATCCCGACCACGGCCACGGTTTTCGCCTCCGTGAGAATCCTTTCGATCGCCGCGTTCATGGATGATTTCCTTTGCCCCGCAATATACGATGCGCAACATGCTACAACGGTTTTTCCCGAAAGGAAAGACGACGGGTCCCCGGGGATTCTTGACAGCGGCGGGGCGGAAAAGGGATTATGTCTGCCTATCCCGATCGGCAGGGGGCCGTTCGTGCTCGAAGCCATCACGAAAACGTTGAAAGAGGGTTCCGACCTGCGGCTCCAGATGATGGAGACGATGCCTTCCGTCATCCTCGAGGCCGCCCAGGCGATCGCCCACGCGTTCAAAACGGGCAGGAAAGTCCTTTTGTTCGGGAACGGCGGCAGCGCGGCGGACGCGCAGCACATCGCCGCCGAGTTCATGAACCGCTTCCAGATCGAACGCCCGCCCCTTCCCGCGATCGCCCTGACGACCGACACCTCCATCCTGACGAGCATCTCGAACGATTACGCGTTCGACGAGGTGTTCAGCAAACAGGTCAGGGCGCTGGGGAAAAAGGGGGATATCGCGATCGGCATCTCCACGAGCGGCAACTCGGTGAACGTGGTCAAGGCGTTCCGCGCGGCGAAGAAGATGGGCATGGTCACGATCGCGCTTACCGCCGAAGGCGGAAAGATCGCCTCCAACGCCGACATCGCCCTGGCCGTCCCGTCCAAAAACACCCCCCGCATCCAGGAGGCCCACATCACCATCGGGCACATCCTCTGCGACCTGACGGACACCCTTCTCTTCCGGCAAGTCACCAAGCGATGAGCCGCATCGACCCGTCGCGCCTCCGGAGGACCTCCCTGTACGCGCGGAAGAGCAAGGTCACCTTCCGCGGCATGGCCGCCCCCGTCCGCAAAGGGATGTCGTTCGCGGAGGTCCTCTCCGGCCTTCCGGACTACCTCGCGGCGCGGGATTTCCGGGCGGTCGTTGACGCGGTTGCGGCCGCGAAGAAGCGGGGAGCGCCCGTTCTGCTCGGAATCGGGGCCCACTTCATCAAGGTCGGGCTCTCCCCCCTCCTCATCCAGGGGCTCGAGAAAGGGCTGTTCGACTGCGTGTCGATGAACGGCGCCGGGGTGATCCACGACACGGAGCTCGCGCTGGCGGGGAAAACGTCGGAAGACGTGGCCGAACAGCTCTCCGACGGCTCGTTCGGGATGGCCCGGGAGACGGCCCAGTTCATCCATTCGGCCCTGGCGTCGGGAGTCCCCGAGGGGCTGGGCTTCGGGGCGTCGGTGGGGAAGGCCATCGACGGGTCGCGGGCCCGCTACCGGGACAGGAGCCTGCTGGCCGCGGCGCACCGGCGCGACGTGCCGGTGACCGTCCACGTCTGCATCGGCTCCGACATCATCCACATGCACCCGGAGGCGGACGGCGCCGCGATGGGCGAGGCTTCCCAGAGGGATTTCCGCCGATTCTGCGAGATGGTCGCCCGCCTGGAGCACGGGGTGTACCTGAACGTCGGTTCCGCGGTGATCCTTCCCGAGGTGTTCCTGAAGGCGGTGTCCGTCGCCCGCAACCTGGGCAGGCCGCTTTCCCGGATCACGACGGTGAACATGGACTTCATCCGCCACTACCGGCCGGACGCGAACGTCGTGACCCGACCCACGCGCGCCGGGGGGAAGGGATACCACCTGATCGGCCCGCACGAGATTCTTTTCCCTCTCCTCATGGCTGCGGTGGCGGAGAGGCTGTGGTAGGCGGCCCCGCTACAGCTCCGCTTTCCCCCCCGGCCGGAGCACGACGACGCGGGTCGCCGGGGCGACCTTCTTCGTCTCCGCGACGAACCGGTCGGCGTTGGGCTCGAGGATGGGGAACGTCCCGTAGTGCATCGGAATGACCGTCTTCGGCCGGAGCAGGGCGGCCGCCTTCGCCGCCTGGCGGTAATCCATGGTGAAGACCGATCCGATCGGCAGCAGCGCCACGTCGAGAGGGTAGAGCTCCCCGATCAGCGACATCCCGGCGAAAATGCCGGTGTCACCCGAATGGTAGAGGGTGGCCCCCGACGGGGTCTTGATGACATAGCCCACGGGAGCGCCGAGGGAGCAGGAGTGCCTCGCCTCCGTCATGGTGAAGGAAAAGCCTCCCAGGTCCACCGTTCCCCCCACGTTCATCCCCGATCCCCCGTTCAGGAGCTGGGATTCGGGAACCCCGCGGGATTTCAGGTCGCCCGTGAGCTCGAAGATCCCCACGATCAGCGCCCCGGTCCGGCGGGCCAGGTCGGCGGCGTCCGCGGAATGATCGAAGTGGTCGTGCGTGAGAAGGAGAAAATCCGCTTTCGAGATCGCTTCAGGGCCGGCCGAAGCGGAGGGGTTTCCCTGGAACCAGGGATCGACGAGAACGGTTTTTCCGGAGGGATCCTCGATGGAAAATCCGGAATGTCCGAACCAGCGAATCTTGACGGTCGGCATGGCGCGGTCCTCCCTGGGTGTTGGATGATTTTATTTATAATGGTAAAACATCGATGGAACAAGACCCGTTGCGAACGGAGCCGCCGGTGCGCGGAACGCATCCCCAGGAAGCCGCTTCCCGAATCCGGGTGACGACCCCGAACCGCGTAGACCTTGCGGGCGGCACTCTCGACATCTACCCGTTGTACCTCCTGGTGCCGGGGGCGATCACGGTCAACGCGGCGATCCGCATGCGGAGCCTCGTGGAGGTCGCGTCCGTGCGCGGCCCGGCGCGGCTGGTTTCGAAGGATTTCTCGATCGGGGCCCGGGCCGCCGACACGCACGGTTTTTCCACGGAAGGGAAGCTGGGGCTGATCGCGGCGGCGCTCCGATATTTCCCTCCCGTGAAGGGGGTCGAGCTGCGCATCCGGAACGAGGCGCCGCTGGGATCGGGCATCGGGGCATCGTCCTCTCTCCTGGTGGCGGTGATGCTCGCGATGGACGCCCTCCTCGGACGGAAGCGGGGCTGGGAGGAGACGGCGCGTGCTGCGATGGAGATCGAGGCGGGACACCTGCGCTGCCTGGCGGGGCGGCAAGACCATGTGGCGGCCCTGCGCGGGGGGATCCAGGGGATCCGCTTCCGGCCGGGCCGGATGGAGGCGGAAAGGATCGGTCCCGGATCCGACGCCGGCAGGAAGCTTGCGGCCCACGGGTTCATCGCCGGATCGGGGGTGGCGCACCATTCCGCGGACGTCAACTGGCGGATGATACGCGG
>JBLNFH010000045.1:0-6629 GCA_050263475.1 Deltaproteobacteria bacterium | reverse complement strand
CGCGCGGGGGAACAGGAGGATATAGGCGCCCAGCACGCCCGCGATCGCCCCGGAGGCGCCGACGTTGGGGATCATCGAGTTCCACTGGAACGCGATCTGCGCGGCGAAGGACAACACGCCGCAGACCAGGTAGAAGGCGAGGTACCTGCCGTGGCCCAGGATGTCCTCCACGTTGTCGCCGAAGATATAGAGGAAGAGCATGTTGCCGATGATGTGGAGCCAGCCGCCGTGGAGGAACATCGCGGAGACGGGCGTCAGCAGCTCCACGGGATGGGAGGCGTACAGGTGGAGGAACCGGTACGGAATGAGGCCGTAGGCGTAAACAAATTCGGTCGCCGCCTCCCCGAGGGTGTACTGATAGATGAAGATCACCGAGTTCAGCAGGATCAGCGCATAGGTGACGACCGGCATGCGGGAGGAGGGGATCGTGTCTCGTAACGGGATGATGGGGCGGCGCTCCTTGACCGGAGATGTCGTTCCCTAATGGTACAAGGCCCTTCGACAATTGGAAAGGGGAGGGGGGCTGTTATAATAACAAGTTATGCCGAATGACCGTATCCTCGGGACCTGCATCGCGCTCTCCGTCCTCGCGCACCTGCTGCTCGTGGGGGCCGCCTCCCTGATTCCGTGGACCCAGCGCGTAGCGGAGGAAGTGATGGTCGTGGACCTCGCCGACCTGCCGAGGACGCCCGACTTCCTTCCGCCGAAGCCGGGGATCATCGAAGGCGCGAGGCCGAAGCCGCCGCAGCAACCGGCCGCGAAGGCCAAGCCGCCGGAGAAGGCCTTCAAGCCTCCGCGAGTGATGGAGGGACGGGTGCCGGACCTCCCGGTCAATCCCGCCCTTCCCCCGGAAGAGCGCTTCCTTCCGCAGCCGCCCAAAGAACCCCAGCTCGCGCGTCCGCAGCCGGCGCCCCGCGCCGGCGACTCCCCCGCACCGGGGGGGACTTCCGGGAAAATCCCGACCGACGCCGCCGTCGCGCCGAAAACCTCCGGCGGATCGGGAAAACCCTTGAAAGACCTGAATCCTTCCCTCGGGAAGATGGTCCTGGCCATGGGGGAGACGGCCGGCCGCGGATCCGGAAACACCGCCGGGAAAACGGTGGGGACCGGCGGGAAAGCCGGGGAAACGGGGGAGATCGTGGAGGAAGGCGGCGGGCCGACCCTCAAGGCCCTGAACGCCCCCGAGATCCAGTACATCTCCTATTTCGCGGGGATCAAGCGGAGGATCGAACTGGTCTGGGGCTATCCGTCAGCGGCGGGGGGCGTCGAGGGCGACGTCATCGTCGATTTCGTCATCGGCCGCAGCGGAAAGCTCGAATCGGTCAGCATGATCCGCGGCTCCGGGAACCGCGCGCTGGACGACGAAGCGGTGGGATCCATCCGGAAGGCGTCGCCGTACGACCCGATCCCTTCCGAGTACAAGATCGCGAACCTTCAGATCCGGGCCCACTTCATCTACACGGTCACTCGCGCCCGGATCCTCCGATAGGCGGCGGCCGGTCAACCCTCTTCCGTCAGGCGGTCGTACTCTTCGCTCGTCAGGAGGGCGTCCAGCTCGGCGGGCGCCGAGGGATGAAGAATCAGCAGCCACCCTTCCCCGAACGGATCGGCCGTGATCGTCTCGGGGGACTGCTCGGCCGCCGGGTTGACCCGGACGACGGTCCCGGAAACCGGCGCCACGACCTCGCACACCGCGGAGGACGATTCGATCAGCCCGACGGGCTCGCCGGCGCCGACTTCCGCATCCATGGGGGGCAACTCCACGTAGACCGCTTCTCCGAGGTAGGCGCCCGGCACGCGGGTCACCCCCACACGGACGTCCCCGTCGCCGTCCCGCAGCGCCCAGGCGTGGGTCCGCGCGTACCGCCGGTCGGAAGGGACCGCCAGGGCTTACTCCGCCGCGCCAGCCCGAAGCATTGCGGCTTCCAGCGTGTTGTGGAGGAGCATCGTTATGGTCATCGGGCCGACCCCGCCGGGGACCGGGGTGATCTTTCCCGCGACGGCCCTGGCCTCCTCGAAGGCCACGTCCCCGACCAGCCGGCCGTCCGGCAGGCGGTTGATCCCCACGTCGATGACGACCGCGCCGGGCTTGATCCAGGAACCCCGGACCATCTCGGCTTTTCCCACCGCGGCGATCACCACGTCCGCCGACCGGACCACGCCGGGCAAATCCTGCGTCCTGGAATGGCAGATGGTCACCGTGGCATGGCGGGACAGGAGGAGGATGGCGACGGGCTTGCCCACGATGTTGCTCCGCCCGACGACGACCGCGTGCTTCCCCTTGAGGTCCACCTTCTCGCACTCCAGAAGCTTGAGGATCCCGTAAGGGGTGCACGGGATGAAGCCCCGCCCGCCGGTAAGCAGCCGGCCGGCGTTCACCGGGTGGAACCCGTCGACGTCCTTGTCCGGCGCGATCGACTCGATCACCTTGGTTTCGTCGATCGCGTCGGGAAGGGGGAGCTGGACGAGGATCCCGTGGACGGCATCGTCGGCGTTCAGCCGCTCCACGAGATCCAGGAGCTCCTTCTCCGTGGTGGTCGCGGGAAGGTTGATCTGCCGGGAGAGCATCCCCGCTTCCACGCAGGCCTTGCCCTTGTTGCGGACATAGACCCGCGAGGCCGGGTCCTCCCCGACGAGCACGGCCGCGAGGCACGGATGAATGCCCGTGCGGGCGGTGAACGCCGCCGCCCGCTCCTTGATCTCGGCCCTGACGGCGGCCCCGATCGCCTTGCCGTCGATCAGCTGCGCGGACATCGGCCTCCCGGGCAAAGGGGTTATTCGACTTTAGGGCATCCGGCGCAGGAAGGGGGCGCCTCCTTGCCGGAGGCCGGGCAGGAAGCGGGCTTTTTCCCGTTCCCGTTGCCGCCGTTCCCCTTGCCGGCATAGTCGGTTGCGTACCATCCCGTGCCCTTCAGCACGAACGCCCCCGCGGACATCTTCTTCTCCACCCTGCCGCCGCAGGAAGGGCACTTCTTGAGCGGAGGGTCGTCCATCCCCTGGATCCGTTCGGTCACCTCGTTGCATTTGCTGCACTGGTACTCGTAGATCGGCACGGTTTTCCTCACCTCGAAAAACGGGGGGCGGAACCTCCCGCCCCCCGGCTGATGCGTTATGGTAGCACAGTTTCCTTAATACATCCCGCCGCCGCCCGGGGGCATCGGGGGCATCTTCTCCTTCTCTTCCGGCTTCTCCGAGATCGCGCACTCGGTGGTGATCATGAGGCCCGCGACCGACGCCGCGTTCAGCAGAGCGACGCGCGCCACTTTCGTGGGATCCAGGATCCCGGCCTTGATCAGGTCCTCGAACTCCTCGGTGGACGCGTTGTAGCCGAAGGCGCCCCTCCCGTTCTTGATCTTGTCGACGATGACGCCGCCGTCCTGGCCCGCGTTGATCGCGATCTGCTTGGCCGGCTCGAACAGCGACTTCCTCACGATGTCGGCGCCCGCGGCCTGGTCGTGGTCCAGCTTGATGCCGTCGAGCACCGTCGCCGCGCGGATGTAGGCCACCCCGCCTCCGGGGATGATCCCCTCCTCCACCGCAGCCCGCGTGGCGTGGAGCGCATCCTCCACCCGCGCCTTTTTCTCCTTCATCTCGCTCTCGGTCGCCGCACCGACGTTGATGACGGCCACGCCGCCGACCAGCTTCGCCAGCCGCTCCTGGAGCTTCTCCTTGTCGTAGTCCGAGGTGGTCTCCTCGACCTGCGCGCGGATCTGCTTCACCCGGCCCTCGATGTCGGCCTTCTTGCCCGCGCCGTCGATGATCGTGGTGTTGTCCTTGTCGATCACGACCCGCTTGGCCCTTCCCAGGTCGGTCAGCTGGACCGCCTCGAGCTTGATCCCCATCTCCTCGGCGATCGACTTGCCGCCGGTGAGGATCGCGATGTCCTCGAGCATCGCCTTCCGCCGGTCGCCGAACCCGGGGGCCTTCACGGCGCAGGCGTGCAGGGTGCCGCGCAGCTTGTTCACCACCAGGGTGGCCAGCGCCTCGCCCTCCACCTCTTCCGCAACGATGAGCAGCGGCTTCCCGCCGCGGGCGACCTGCTCGAGCAGGGGGAGAAGGTCCTTCATGTTGGAGATCTTCTTCTCATGGATGAGGATGAACGGATCCTCGAGGATGACCTCCATCCGCTCCGCGTCGGTGACGAAGTACGGGGAGAGGTAGCCCCGGTCGAACTGCATCCCCTCCACGATCTCGAGGGTCGTCTCCATCCCCTTGGCTTCCTCTACGGTGATGACCCCTTCCTTTCCGACCTTCGACATCGCCTCGGCGATGATGTTCCCGATCGTCTCGTCGTTGTTCGCGGAAATCGTCCCGACCTGGGCGATCTCCTTGGGGTCCTTGGTCGCCTTGGACAGCTTCTTCAGCTCGGCCGTCACCGCCTCCACCGCCTTGTCGATCCCGCGCTTGAGGTCCATGGGGTTGTACCCGGCCGCCACGAGCTTCGCGCCTTCCTGGTAGATCTTCTGCGCCAGCACGGTCGCGGTGGTGGTGCCGTCCCCCGCCACGTCGCTCGTCTTGGAGGCCACTTCCTTCACCATCTGGGCGCCCATGTTCTCGTACTTGTCGGGCAGCTCCACTTCCTTGGCCACGGTCACGCCGTCCTTGGTGACCAGGGGGGAGCCGAACGACTTCTCGATGATCACGTTCCGGCCCCGGGGGCCCAGGGTCACCTTGACCGCGTCCGCCAGAATGTCCACGCCCACCTTGATCGCGGCGCGGGCCTCCTCACTGAACTTCAGTTGTTTCGCCATCTGGACTTTCCTCCTTTACTCGTTTCGTGGGATGGGGGGTTCGCTATTTTTCGAGGATGGCGAGGATGTCGTCCTCGCGGAGGATCAGGTGCTCCTCGCCGTCGACCTTGATCTCGCTCCCGGAGTACTTTCCGAAAAGGACACGGTCTCCCTTCTTGACCTCGGGGGTCACGCGGGTCCCGTTGTCGGTCACCTTGCCGGCGCCGACCGCGACCACCAGCCCCTCCTGGGGTTTCTCCTTTGCGGTGTCGGGGATGATGATCCCCCCCTTGGTTTTCGTCTCCTCCTCCACGCGCTTGATCAGAATCCTGTCCTGCAACGGCTTGACCTTCATGGCGCCTCCTCCTGCGGTTGTGTATGGGGTGATGGCCTTGCGGCTGTTAGCACTCATCCTCGTCGAGTGCTAACAATGAATATATCGACGTTTCGGAGGGCTGTCAAGAGGAGCGAGCAACCTACCGAAAAAAGTACCCTTGAATGGAGGATTCGAGCTCCGAGGAGGCGCCGACGGGCAGGAGGAAGGGCGGCCAGGGATGTCCGCCGATTACCGCCTCACAGCTTCCGGCGGGTCATCTCCTCCTCGAAATATTTCCGGTAGAGGATCTCCCATTCCCGGCCCCCTTCGGGGGGGCGCCGGGAGAGGCGCGCGATCTTCTGCCGGACGAAGGTGTCGACCTCGTCCTCGGCCCGCACGATCGCGTCGAAGACGGCCTTGGCCTCCCGCAGCGCCATCCCCTCGTCGGGGAAATCGGCCAGGTCGTCCTTGTAGAGGCGGTCGATCAGCAGGCGGGACAGGTGGGCGATGCGGTCCCCGGTCAGGCGCACGTCGTTCCTCCCCGAAGGATCACAGAACGATGCCCCGCTCTTCGGCCAGGCGGTCCTTGATCTTCTGGAACAGGACGCGGGCGTTGGCCTGCGACAGCGACATCTCCCGGGAATGCTTCTCCAGCAGCGCCTCCACCTCCCGGTCGAGGGCCTCCTCCCGCTGGAAATCCTTCTGGATCTCGCCGATCATTTTCGCCAGCAGGACGTCGTCGGGCGCCTTCGCCCGGATCATCCGCTTCTCCTTCCAGCGGGACAGGACCGACTTGCAGATTCGCTGGACGTGTTCCTCGCGAAGCTTCAACCCTTCCCCCCTCCGGGACCGACGCGGTTCCGTCCGGCCGAGACCCAGGTCCGGAAATCGTCGCCGATGATCCCCCTGCGGCGATATCTTTCCATCGAAACGGCGCAGGGGCAATCCCTTTCCTTCCCGGAAAGCGCCCGGGCGGCGGCAATCGCCAGGAGAGGGATCGCATTTTTCGCCCGCTCCACGCGGCGGGTGTCGTCCGCGGGCAGCATCCCCTCGAAGAGCGTCGCGCGCCGGTACGGCAGGGGCTTCACCCCTTCCGCGTAATTGGTGAGGTACCCCACGGGCGCGTAGCAGATCTCCAGCTCGCGGGCCAGGAACGCCTCGGGGCACAGGGTCATTCCCACCATGTCCGCTCCCGCCCCCGCCAGGAAGCGGATCTCGGCCGGCGTCTCGAGCCGCGGCCCTTCCGTGCAGGCGTAGGTCCCCCCCGCGCGCAGGCGGATTCCGGACCGCCCCTTCCGCCAGGCCGCGCGCAGGGAGGCGCGCAGCGCCTCGCAGAAAACCGGATGCTGGCGGATGAAGCCGATCCCCTTCCCCTCGAAAAACGTGGACGGCCGGTTCCGGGTGAAATCCAGGAGGTCGTCCGGCAGGGCCAGGTCGCCGGGGCGGTATCTCGCCGAAAGGATCCCGGGGCCGGTCCAGGCGACGATCCTTTCGACGCCCAGGGCCTTCGCGGCGTAGATGTTGGCACGGTAGTTCACGAAGGGGGCCGTCCGCTCGTAGCCGCGCTCTCCGTGGCGGGACAG
>JBLNFH010000044.1:0-6771 GCA_050263475.1 Deltaproteobacteria bacterium | reverse complement strand
CGTCGGAGGAAAGACCGGCTTCAATCTCCCGGAAGGGAAGAACCTCGTGGGAGCGTTCCACCAGCCGCGCGCCGTTTTCATCGACCACGGGTTTCTTCGCACGCTGGACGATCGGAACCTGCGGTCCGGAATGGCCGAAGTGGTCAAGTGCGGGCTCGCTGGGGACGCGGTCCTTTGGGAGGCGCTGTGCTTGCGCGGCGCGACGTGGAAAGCGATGTCCGCCCGGGAATGGCACGACGCGATCCGCCGGTCCGTCGCGTTCAAGGCGTCGATCGTGGCGAAGGACGAAAAGGAATCCTCGGTGCGGCGCATCCTGAACCTGGGGCACACCATCGGGCACGCCCTGGAACAGGCCTCCGGATACGGCGCCCTTCTCCACGGGGAGGCGGTCGCGATGGGGCTGGCGTGGGAGGCGATGTTGTCCCGGCGCCTGGCCGTTACCCCCCCCGAGGTCGAGGAGCGGCTCTTTTTCCTTTTGCGGGATCTGGGGTTTGCCCTGGACGACCCCGGCCTTGCCCTGACCTCGATCGCTTCGGCGGTCGGAATGGACAAGAAGCGGGTCGAATCGGACGTCGACATGCCGATGGTGGCCGCTCCCGGCTCCTGCGTCATGAAGCGCGTTCCGCTGGCGTTCCTGCGGAAGGAGCTGCCCGCGATCCGTGCCGGGATCCAGCGGAGGGGGCGCGAGGGGGTCATCGATCCCGCCACGGTGCGCGAGCTCCAGGAGCGGATCGAGCGCGGCGATTTGGGGGAGCCCATCGCGATACTGGAGCGGCGATTGGTTTCCAATCCGCGCGACCTTGGGTCCATGGTCCTTCTTTCGGACGCCTATCGGCGCTCCGGGAAGCTTGCCGCCGCCTGGGAGATGATCAAGGAGGCGCTTCAGCAATACCCATCCGATGCTCGCGTGCAGCGCGTGGCTCGCGACATCGAGGGAGAACTGCACCGTTCCCCGCCGCGGGAAGGGGATGCGCCTCCCGAGCCGCTGGAGGACGTGATCCTGCTTCACCAGGAGACCTACGAGATCCGGCCGGCAGACCCGGGTTCCGAATCCCCAAAGAGTACCCCTGCCCCGGCCACGGCGCCGGCGAGCCCCCCCCTGCCCACCGTACCGGAGAGTACCGCCCCGCCCGGCGGACCGGTGAAAACCGCTCAGCCCGCCGAGCCCGAGAACATCGCGCCGCTCGGCGAGCCGGGATCCCCGGCCGGGAAACCGACGATCCGCACCGTCACGATGGCCGACGTGTACTGGGAGCAGGGGAAAACGGAGACTGCCCGGCGGATCGTGGACGAGATCCTTGCGCGGAGCCCGGGGGATCCCCGGGCGCTTGCATGGAAGCGTGCGCACGAAGAAACGACGGCCGAGGAAGCGCTTGCCGCGTTCCTCGGGACGCTCGCGAAGGAGTACGGATATGACCTTTCGGGACCTCATTGAAGGAATGCATCAGAAGGATGCCGCGATCCGCGGCGGGGCGCTGTCGGGGGACGACGGGCTGGTGGTAGAGGAATGGCAGGCGTCCCCGCCGGTCCATGATATTGCCGCCCTGTGCGCGGAAATGGCGCAGCTCTTCAAGGAGTCCGGCCGGATCGCCGGGGAAAACGAACTCGGAGATTCCCTGGAACTTCTCCTGGCCGGCGAGAAAGGGTTGGTCCTGGTGCGCAAGGTGTCGGAAGACTACCTCCTTTTGCTGGTCGCGGAGCCTGGGGCCGTTCCCGGCAGGTGCCGCTTCCAGCTACGTCAAGGCGCGCGCCGCGCGATGGAGATGCTGTGAAACGGCGGGCGCGGCCCCGGATCCTGTTCGTCAACGGCCCGAATCTCAATGTCCTGGGGAAACGGGAGCCCGAGGTCTACGGCAGGATGACCCTCGGCGAGATCCGGCGGGAGGTGGAACGGGCCGCCCGGCGGGAGGGGGCCGACGTGGAGTTCTACCAGTCGAATCATGAAGGGGAGATCGTCGGCCGGCTTCAGGAAGCGCGGGGGAGCATCGACGGCCTGGTGATCAATCCCGGGGGATACACGCACACGAGCGTGGCGATCCGGGACGCCCTGGTCTATGCGGGAGTGCCTGCCGTCGAGCTGCACCTGAGCAACCCCGCGCGCCGTGAGCCGTTCCGGCGAACCTCTTTCGTGGAGGATGTCGTCGTGGGACGGATCGCCGGCTTCGGAGGGTACGGGTATGTGCTGGCCCTGTCGGCCCTCCTCAATCTGCTGAGGGAAGCGGGCGGACTTGCCGGCAGGTGATCTCCGCATCCGCCGGCTGGTTTCGCTCCTGCACCGCCGTGGAATCGACCTGTTCCTCTGCGTTCGGCTGACGAACATCCGGTACCTCTGCGGATTCAGCGGCAGCGATGCCGTGCTCCTGGTTTCCCCCGGGGGGGCGACGCTCCTGACCGACGGGCGGTATGCCATACAGTCGCAACGGGAAGTGACGGGGGCGGAGGTCGTCATCACCGACCGGAAATGGCAGGAGACTGCCCGCCGGATCCGCCGCGCGCGGCCCGGCAGGATCGGGTTCGAATCCCTCCACCTGTCCGTCGATCTGTTCCGACTGGTCTCACGCGGTTCCGAGAAGAAATGGACGGCGCTCCGGGATACCGTGGAAGTGCTGCGGATGCGGAAGGACCCGGGGGAGATCCGAGCGATGGAGGAAGCCGCGGTCGCTGCCTCGGGCGCTCTTCTCTCCCTGTTCGCCGCAGGGGTTCGGGGGCGCACCGAATCGGAGGTGGCCGCCGACCTTGAGCGTGAGATGAAAGTCCTGGGCGCCGAGGAGACATCCTTCCGGACGATCGTCGCCTCCGGCCCCCGATCGGCGATGCCGCACGCCGTCCCGTCCTCCGACCGGATCGGCGCCTCCGATCCGGTGGTCATCGACTTCGGCGCCAGGAAGGGGGGATACTGCTCCGATGAAACGGTGACGCTTCTTCCCGCGCGGCCTCCGGCGGACCTGCGCAAAGTCTACGACGCCGTCCGTCGTGCGCAGGAGGTCGGGATACGGGCGATCCGGCCGGGCGTCCCCTGCAGGGAGGTCGACGCCCGGGTGCGGGAATCTCTGGACCGCTCCGGATATTTGAAGTATTTTGTTCATTCTACCGGCCATGGCGTCGGCCTGGACATCCACGAGCGTCCCTCGCTATCTCCGCGGTCGAAGGACCGGCTCGCCGAGGGGATGGTGGTCACCGTGGAGCCCGGGGTCTACCTTCCCGGAAGGGGGGGAGTTCGGCTCGAGGACACGTTGCGCGTCGGCGGTACGCGGGGGGAAAAAATCACCTACCTCCCGAAAGCGATATCGCGGCTCGCCTGAGGGGGATGGAACCGCATGTACACAACGTCGGATTTTCGCAACGGGCTGAAGATCGAGTTCGAGGGGGACCCGTACGTGATCGTCTATTTCCAGCACGTGAAACCGGGCAAGGGGGGGGCGTTCGTCCGGACGAAGCTCAAGAACCTGAAAACCGGGGCCGTTATCGAGCACACGTTCCGGAGCGGGGACAAGGTCGACAAGCCGGACCTGGAAGACCGCGACATGCAGTTCATGTACCGGATGGAGAACGCGTACCATTTCATGGACACGTCGACCTATGAGCAGATCTATCTCGACGAGGACCACGTTGGCGAAGCGGGGAACTACCTGATCGAAAACCTTCCCGTCAAGATCCTCTTCTACCGGGGCGCGCCGATCGGGATCGATCTTCCGATCTTCATCGAGCTCCGGATCGTGGAGGCGGAGCCTGGAGTCCGGGGAGACACGGTCAGCGGAGGCAGCAAGCCGGCCAAGCTGGAGTCCGGCGCCGTCGTGCAGGTCCCCCTGTTCCTCAACGTGGGGGACAAGATCAAGGTGGACACCCGCACGGGGACGTACATCGAGCGGGTGTAGAGGGGAGCGGCATGAATCTCAAGGAGATAAAGGAAATCCTGGAGCTCCTGAAGGGAACCGACGTCACGGAGCTCGAAGTGTCCCGGGGGGAGAACGTCCTGAAGGTGCGGCGCGGCCACGCGGCGGAGGTCCGCCCGGCCGCGGTCCTTTCCGCCCCGCCCCCGCCTCCCGGTGAACCGGTCCGCGCGGAAAAAGCTCCGGCTCCCAAGGCCAACGTGAAGGAGATCGTGTCCCCCATCGTGGGGACGTTCTACCGGGCCCCCGCCCCGGATGCCGCTCCGTTCATCGACGTGGGCGCGCGCGTCACGAAGGGCCAGATCCTGTGCATCATCGAGGCGATGAAGATCATGAACCAGATCGAGTCCGACGTCGGCGGCACGGTGGCGGCGATCCTCGTCGAGAACGCCCAGCCCGTGGCGTACGGGCAGCCGCTGTTCCACATCGAGCTGGACTGAAGGGGACGGGATGATCCACAAGGCGCTGATCGCCAACCGGGGGGAGATCGCGGTCCGCATCATGCGCAGCTGCCGCGAGATGGGGATCAAGACCGTCGGCATCTACTCCACCATCGACAAGGACGCGATGCACGTCCGGATGGCCGACCAGGCGGTGTGCGTCGGCCCCGCCGAGAGTTCGGAGAGCTACCTGAACGTCCCCTCCATCCTCAGCGCGATCGAGATCACCGACGCCGACTCGGTCCACCCCGGGTACGGATTCCTGGCCGAAAACCCCGCATTTGCGGAAATCTGCGAAAACTACGGCGTCAAATTCATCGGTCCCTCCTCCGAGGCGATCCGCCTGATGGGGGACAAGATCGAGGCGCGCCGGGCGGTCCAGAAGGTGAAGGTCCCCGTCGTTCCCGGGAGCGACAGCGCCATCACCGAGGAAGAGGAGGGGCTCAAGATCTCCAAGGAGATCGGATTCCCCGTGATCATCAAGGCGGCCGCGGGCGGCGGGGGAAGGGGGATGAAGATCGTCCACAGCCCGGCCTCCTTCATCAACGCGTTCCTGACGGCGCAGTCCGAGGCGCTGTCCGCGTTCGGCATCGCGGACGTCTACATCGAGAAATATTTCGAGCAGGCGCGGCACGTCGAAGTCCAGATCATGGGGGACCGCTTCGGCAACGTGGTCCACCTGGGGGACCGGGACTGCTCGATCCAGCGCCGCCACCAGAAGCTGATCGAGGAGGCGCCCGCCCCGTTCATCCCGGCGAGGATCCGCAACCGCCTCCTGAAGGCCGCCGTGGACGCCGCGGTCGCGGTGAACTATAACAATGTCGGGACCATCGAATTCCTGTACGTGCCCGACGGGGAGTTCTACTTCCTGGAGATGAACACCCGCATCCAGGTGGAGCACCCCGTCACGGAGGCGATCACCGGGATCGATATCGTTCGGGAGCAGTTCCGCATCGCGGACGGGAAAAAGCTGCGGTTCGAGCAGAAGGACATCCACTTGCGGGGACACAGCATCGAGTGCCGGATCAACGCGGAGGACCCCGAGAAGTTCGTTCCTTCTCCGGGGACGGTCCGATCCTGCCTTTTCCCGGGAGGCTTCGGCGTGCGCGTGGACACCGCGATCTACCCGGGCTACGTCATCCCCTCCACGTACGACTCGCTTCTTGGGAAGCTGATCGTGCACGGCGAAGACCGGAACGAGGCGATCAGCCGGATGCGGCGCGCCCTGGACGAGCTCCGGATCGACGGGGTGCAGACCACGACGGAGTTCCACAAGAAAATGATGGCCAACACCGATTTCACCGAGGGGCGTCTGTGGACGAACTTCATGGCGAAGGCCCGCGTATGACCTCGAGGGCGATCCCATTCCGGCCGGTTGCGGACCCGGTGAGCCCCGGAGCGGTTGCGAAGTGAGTCTATTCGATTCCATCAAGAAGCTGTTCTCCGCCAAGGAGGGGGAGACACGGGCGTCCCTGTCGAAACGCGTCCAGATCACCCCCCAGGATCCCCAGGCCCGGCAGAAGCTCGGAATCCATCTCCTGCGCCAGGGGGAGGTGGTCGAGGGGCTCGATCAGCTTGCGCGCGCCGCCGTGATGTACGAGAAGGACGGGTTCGCGGGAAAGGCGGTTGCCGTCCTGCGGCAAATGCTCAAGCACGACCCGGCCAACATCGATTTCCTGAAGTGGCTCATCCGGCTGCTGTCGCAGGAGGGGCTTACCGGGGACGCCCACCGGGAGCTCGAGCTCATGATCGCGCGCCAGGGGCTGTTCCCCTCGGACGACCAGAAGATCGAATTTCTCCGGCAGGCCGGGGAGGCGCTTCCCCGGTCTCCGCTGCCCTCGCTGTACATCGGGGACATCCTGCGCTCCCAGAGGAAGTTCCTCGAAGTGATCACCGAGCTGGAGAAGGCTGCGCCCTGGGCCGTCTCTTCCGGGATGGTGCCGGAATTCAGCGCCCACTTGAATGCGTTGCTCGTTTCGGCGGGGGATGACATCGAGATCCTGGAGCCGTGCGGGTTCCTGTGGCTGAGAATCGGAAAGCGATCCGAGGGGGAGGCGCTGCTTTCCCTGGTCGTCGAGAAGGCAAGAAAGGAGGGCCATCTCCAGGGGATCGAGGAGAAGGAACGGGTCCTTGAAGCGATCCGGGCGGGATGGGACGGGGGGGGTGCGGCCGTATTGTCTTTTGCCGACGCGGCGCGGAAACTGGATGAGCCTGTCGCCCCGGCTTCGCCCCCCCCGGAAGCCGGGGCGCCCGCGGGACCGGCTGCGTCTCCTGCCGGCAACGCGGAGTACCGGGAAGAAGAGACCATCGTCCAGGACGCCTTGTCCCGGCTCCAGGCGAAGGTGCAGGAAGAGATCGGCGAATCCGACCCCGACGCCAGGTACAACCTCGGGATTGCCTACAAGGAAATGGGGCTCCTGGACGAGGCGGTGGGGGAATTC
>JBLNFH010000043.1:0-7396 GCA_050263475.1 Deltaproteobacteria bacterium | reverse complement strand
AACGTTATGAAAAACGGGGATAAGGCCCCCCGCCCCGCGGAGGGTGCGGCACGCCGGAGGACCTGGTCCGTCCGGGAGGTCTCGATCGGCCTCCTCTCCGCCGCCGTCTTCGCGGTCCTGTTCTACCTGTGGGGGGGGGAGCTGAATCCCCTCGCCGCGGGCAGGCTGGGCGGGATCTTTCCCCTCGTCGGCGCCGTCGCCCTGACGCTGGCGGTCGCGCTGTTCCTCACGGAATGGTTCCGGTTCGCGGGGCGCGAAGTGCGGAAGGTCCGCCTGGCGGCCAGGGACTTCCTCTTCCTGTGCACGCTGTCGTTCGCGCTGTTCTTCCTCGCGAAGGGGGTCGTGGAGGTGCTGCCCGAAGTGCCTTCTTGGCATCGGGCGCTGCCCGCCCGGCTCTTCGTCTACCTGATCCCCCTTCCGGCGTTCGCCATGATCGTCCGGATCCTCCTCAATTCGGAGGTCGCGATCCTGTTCACCGTCGCCGCCTCGGTGCTCTCCGCCGCCGCGGCTTCGGGGAGATGGCCCGCGCTCCTGTTCCTGCTCCTGTGCGGAACGGCGGCGGCGGCGCGCTCCGGGCGGATCCAGGACCGGTACCGGATGCTGCTCGCGGGGGTCTACACCGCCCCCGTTTGCGCGCTGGGGGCGGTCGCGCTGGAGCTTGCGTTTCACGGCACGGGCGGGATCTGGTGGGCGGGGCTTCTGGCCGGGATCAACGGGCTGATCGCGGCCCCGATCGCGCTGGCCGTCCTTCCGATGGCCGAATACGCCTTCGGATACGCGAGCGACATCCGGCTCATGGAGCTCGCCAGCACCGCGCACCCGCTGCTCAAGCGCCTCATGCTGGAGGCGCCGGGGACCTTTCACCACAGCGTCGTCGTGGGCACGCTGGCCGAGGCCGGCGCGGCCGCCATCCATGCCAACCCGCTGCTGTGCCGGGTGGCCGCGCTCTTCCACGACATCGGGAAGGTCGGCAAGCCGCAGTACTTCTCGGAAAACCAGGCGGGAAAGGGGAACGTCCACGATGTCCTCTCCCCCGGCATGAGCCGCGTGATCATCCTCTCCCACGTCAAGGAAGGCCTGCGGCTGGCCCGGGAGTATCGCCTGGGAGACCGGATCGCGGAGATCATCGAGCAGCACCACGGGACCAGCCTCATGTACTGCTTTCTCGACAAGGCGCAAACCCTCATCCAGGAACGGCGGGTCTCGGAGGAGAGCTTCCGGTACCCCGGCCCCCGGCCCAGGAGCCGGGAGGCCGCGATCATCATGCTGGCGGACTCCGCGGAAGCCGCGGCGGGAAGCCTGAAAAACCCCACGCCGGCCGAGCTCGACGATCTCGTGACGCGGATCGTGAACCGCGCCTACCTGGACGGGCAGCTGAACGAGTGCGACATGACGCTGCGCGATCTTCACGCCGTCGGGCAATCCTTCACCCGGGTCCTGACCGCTGTGGCGCATGCCCGGGTCGAATACCCGGAAAGCGGGAAAGGCCCGTTCACGGCGGGCCTCGTGCCTTGAGCGGGCGGCCCCCGTCCCGGCGGATCAGCATCCTGCAGCGGCTCCGCCCCGTCCCGTTCCGGCACGAACGCCTGAGGGCCCTGGTCCGCAAGGCGCTCTCCCGCGTCCCGCACGGCGCGGCGGACCTGCGGGTCCTCGTGGTCGGCGACGCGGACATGGAGGAATGGAACCGGCGGTTCCTCAACCGGCCGTGGACGACGAACGTCCTGTCGTTCCCCGATGAAGAGCCGCAGGAAGGGGGACCGGCGCTCTCCGGCGACATCCTGATTTCCGCGCCGACCTGCCTGCGGCAGACACGGGGCTGGAAGGGGTCGCCCGAGGAGAGGGTGCTGTTTTTCATCGTCCACGGGCTGCTTCACCTGGCGGGCTACGACCACGAGCGGGGCGGTGCGGAGGCAAGGCGGATGCGCAGGGCGGAGCGGGACGTCTACCGCTTTGCCCTGGGGACGCCGACCGGGAGGGGCCGCCGGTGAAGGTTCCGGAACGAGGGCTTCCCGTCGGCCTCGGGCTCCTGTTCGCGGCGTCGTATTCGCTCGGGATGCCCGGCTACGACATCCCGGCGCTTCCCTTTCTGTGCTGGACGCCGTTTTTCGCGCTCTGCGGCAGGGCGGCGGGTCCGCGGCCGGCGGCGATCCGGGGCCTTCTTGCCGGGACCGCCGCCAACCTGCTTCTTTTCTACTGGATCGCCCACACCGTCGCGGTGCCGGGAAAGCTCGGCTGGCCCCTCGGGAGCCTGGCCGCGTTTCTCGTTTCCGCCGCCATGGGGGTCTACTTCTCCGCGGGCGGGTTCTTCGTGCATCGACTGGTGCGGCGGTTCGGAAACGCCGGGCTGTGGGCCTTCCCCGCGGTCTGGGTCGGGCTGGAATACGCCCGGTCGCTCCTGCTGTCGGGCTTCCCCTGGATGCTGTACGGATACAGCCTGGCCGGGAGCGCGACCCTGATGCAGGCGGCGGACCTGGCGGGGGTTTACGGGCTGGGCTTCCTGCTGGCCGCATCGAACGTCTGTATCTATCGGGCCGCGGGGCATCTCTCGGAACGGCGCTTCCTTCCCGCCGCGGCGTCCGCCGCCGGCCTGGCGGCGATCCTGGTCTTCCTTGCGGCCTACGGCGCCTACCGGCTGGACGAATGGAAGGCGCGCCCCGCCGAAAACGGCCTGCGCGTGGGAATCGCGCAGGGGGGGATCGACCAGAACATGAAGTGGAACCCCGAATTCCAGGAACGGACGGTTTCGATCTACGGGGAGCTGTCCCGGGAGGCCCGCTCGAAAGGTGCCCGTCTGATCGTCTGGCCGGAAACCGCCGCGCCGTTTCTGTACGTCTGGGAGCGCAGGCTGACACGGGAGGTCGACCGGATCGCCGTGGAAGTGCAGGCCCCCCTGATCTTCGGGTCGGTGTGGTTCAGCCCGTCGGAGGGGGGAAGATATTACAACAGCGTCTTTTACCTCGACTCGGAAGGGGTGCCCGAGGGCAGGTACGACAAGCGGCACCTCGTTCCGTTCGGCGAGTACGTCCCGCTGAAATCCCTCCTTTTTTTCGTGAGGAAGATGACGGAAGGGGGGGCGGACTTCTCGGCCGGGACGCGCCCCGAGCTATTCCGCCTGGACGGCGGACGGGCGGGGGCATCCGTATGCTACGAGGCGGTCTTCCCGGGGATCATCCGGGACAGCGTCCTCGCCGGCGCCCAATGGCTGGTGAACGTCACGAACGACGCCTGGTTCGGCGACACGGTGGCGCCCCGGCAGCACCTGGCGATGGCGCGGATGCGCTCGGCGGAGTTCCGGCGGCCGATGGTCCGGGCGGCCAACTCCGGGATCAGCGCCCTGATCGACGAAACCGGGAGGGCGACGGCGACCCTGGGCCTTTTCCGGTCGGGGACCCTCGTCGGGGAGGTCGTTCCCCGGGATGTGATGACCGTCTATGCGAAAACAGGTGAAATCTTTGCAATAGCGTGTACTATAATAACTTTTTTAATTCTGATCGTTACACTGCGAGGAACCGATGGCGTCAGGACTGATGGAGGAAAAATTCGCCGGACTCGAAGCGCGCTGCCGCGCGCTCCGGGGTTACCTTTGAAGTAGATCGCAAGAAGTCCCGCCTGTCCGAGCTCGAGGCGGCCGCCTCCCGGGAGGGGTTCTGGGATTCGCCCGAGAGCGCCGAAGCGCTCCTCAAGGAGCGGAAAGGCCTCGAGACGTTCCTTTCGAAATGGTCCGGTCTTGAGGATTCGCTGGGGGACCTGCGGGCCTGCCTGGACCTGTCCGACGAATCGGGGGATTCCTCGATCGCCGCGGAGATCGACTCCCACGTGGAGAAGGTCGCCCGGGAGCTCGACGAGATCGAGCTGGACCGGATGCTCTCCGGGGAGGACGACGGGCGCAACGCGATCCTGACGATCCACGCCGGCGCCGGGGGGACCGAGTCCCAGGACTGGGCCGAGATGCTCCTGCGGATGTACACGCGATTCGCGGACCGGAACGGGTTCGAGGTGGAGCTCCTCGAACAGCAGGAGGGCGAGGAGGCGGGGATCAAGAACGCGACGATCCTGCTCAAGGGGGACCACCCCTACGGCTACCTGAAGGCGGAGCGGGGCGTCCACCGCCTCGTCCGGATCTCGCCGTTCGACGCGAACAAGCGCCGGCACACCTCCTTCGCATCGGTGTTCGTCTCCCCGGAAATCGACGACACCGTGGAAATCCTGATCAACGAGGGGGACCTGAAAATCGACACCCTCCGGTCGGGGGGGGCCGGCGGCCAGCATGTGAACAAGGTCGAGTCCGCCGTCCGTGTCGTCCACGTGCCCACCGGGATCACCGTTTTGTGCCAGCAGGAGCGGTCCCAGCACAAGAACCGGGCGATGGCGATGAAGATCCTGCGCTCCAAGCTCTACGAGCTGGAGATGCGCCAGCGCGCCGAGAAGGCGACCGAGGCGCACAAGGCCAAAAAGGACATCGCGTGGGGGTCCCAGATCCGTTCGTACGTCATGGCGCCGTACCGCATGGTGAAGGACCACCGGACCGGCCACGAGACCGGGAACGTGGACGCGGTCCTGGACGGGGACATCAAGGAGTTCATCCGGCAGTACCTGCTCGCAGGGGGGGAAGAGGAATCCAGGGGGGGCGCCGCGTGAAAGAGGACTGGAACGACCTGGTCCGCGACAGGATCCGCAAGGCCGAGGAGATGCGGGCGAGCGGGATCAACCCCTACCCGAACGACCGGAAGGCGGGATGGACGACGGCCGCCGCCCGCGAGGCGTCGGGGGAGAAGTCTCCGGAAGAGCTGGAAAGGGCGGCGATCCGCGTGGACATCGCCGGGCGGATGGTCGCCTCCCGCTCCTTCGGGAAGGCGGCGTTCGTCGTGGTCTCGGACCGGGCCGGGCGCCTGCAGGCGTACATCCGCAAGGACAAGGTGGGGGAGGAGGCCTATTCCCTCTTCGTGAAGTCGGCCGACGTCGGGGACATCGTGTGGGTGGAAGGGGCGCTCTTCATCACCCGCACGGGCGAGCTGACGATCCTTGCGGAGCGATTCCGGCTCCTCTCCAAGGCCGTTCGGCCGCTGCCCGAGAAATGGCACGGCCTGGTGGACGTGGAGACCCGGTACCGCCAGCGGTATGTGGACCTGATCGTGAACGAGAAGGTGCGGGACGTTTTCCGCACCCGCGCCCGGATCATCGCGCACATCCGCTCCTACCTGACCGAGCGGGATTTCCTCGAGGTGGAGACCCCGATGATGCAGCAGGTCGCGGGGGGGGCGACGGCGAAGCCGTTCGTGACCCATCACAATGCGCTGGGCATGGACCTGTTCCTGCGGATCGCGCCGGAGCTCTACCTCAAGCGCCTGCTGGTCGGGGGGTTCGGCCGCGTCTTCGAGATCAACCGGAACTTCCGGAACGAGGGGATCTCCACGCAGCACAACCCGGAGTTCACGATGGTGGAGTTCTACCAGGCCTACGCCACGTACGAGGACCTGATGCGGCTGACCGAGGAGATGATCTCCGGGCTGGCCCTCTCCCTTTTCGGGACGACCGTGGTCCGGTTCCAGGGGGAGAGCATCGACTTCGCCCCCCCCTGGGAGCGCATCCCGGTGGCGGCGGCGGTCGCCCGTTACGGCAACCTGCCGCAGGAGAGGCTCTCCGATCCCGCGTTTCTCCGGGAGACCGCGCTCTCCCTGGGCATCGAGGCCAAGGGGGACTGGGGCCCGGGCAAGCTCCTGTCCGCCGTCTTCGAGGAGGTGGCCGAGAGGAAGATCCGGGGGCCGGCCTTCGTCACGGAATATCCCATCGAGGTGTCGCCGCTGTCCCGCCGCAACGACCTGCGCCCGGACATCGTCGACCGGTTCGAGCTGATCGTCCTGGGCCGCGAGATCGCCAACGCGTTCTCGGAGCTGAACGACCCCCTGGACCAGAGGCGGCGGTTCGAGGAGCAGCTGCGCCAGAGGGAGGCGGGAGACGAGGAGGCCCACGCGATGGACGAGGATTTCCTCCGTGCCCTGGAGCACGGCATGCCGCCCGCGGCGGGGGAAGGGATCGGGATCGACCGCCTGGTCATGCTGTTCACCGATTCGCCTTCCATCCGCGACGTGATCCTGTTCCCCCAGATGCGGAAAGAGGGGTAGGCCCGGGTTGCGGCTTCCCGTCGAGTATTACATCGCCCTGAAATACCTCCTTGCCAAGCGCAAGCAGACCTTCATTTCCATCATCTCGATCATCTCCGTGGCGGGGGTGACGGTCGGGGTGACGGCGCTGATCATCGTCTTGGCCGTCATGAGCGGCTTCGAGAAGGAGCTGAAGGACCGCATCCTCGGGGCGACCGCCCACGTCCACGTGACGAACCTGGACGGCAGCATCGCGGACCCGTTCGCGGTGGCGACGCGCATCCGGCAGGTTCCGGGCGTCGCCGGCGCCAGCCCGTACATCTTCACCCAGATGATGGTCTCCGCGGGGAGCGGCGCCGCGGGAGGGGTGCTGCGGGGCGTGGACCTGGCCACCGTGGGGGACGTCACCCGGTTCCCGACGGACATCCGGAGGGGAAGCATCGAGTCGCTGCGGGGGAAGGGCGCCGGCGGCCTGCCCGGCGTGATCCTGGGGAAGGAGCTGGCCGGCAACCTGAACGTGTCGGTCGGGGACGTCGTGGAGATCCTGGTTCCCGGGGGCAACGTGACCCCGCTGGGGACGTTCCCGCGCGTCCGGCGGTACCGCGTGGGGGGAATCAGCGAGTCGGGGATGTACGAATACGACGCCACCTTCGCCTACGTTTCGCTGCCCGAGGCGGGCGACCTGCTGGGGATGGGCGGGAGGGGAACGGGGATCGAGGTGAAGGTCGCGGACATCTACGCCGCCGACAAGGTGGCCGCCCGGATCCGGTCCACCCTCGGGTACCCGTACTGGGCGAAGGACTGGATGCAGAGCAACCGCAACCTCTTCTCGGCGCTCAAGCTCGAGAAGGTGGTCATGTTCGTCATCCTGGTCCTGATCGTGATGGTCGCCGCGTTCAATATCATCAGCACGCTCATCATGATCGTCATGGAGAAGACGCGGGACATCGCGGTCCTGATGACGATGGGGGCCACCCGGAAGACGATCCGGAGGGTGTTCGCGCTCGAGGGGCTGCTGATCGGCGTGTCGGGGACCCTGCTGGGGACGGCGCTGGGCGCGTTCCTGTGCGACCTGCTGCGCCGGTACCGGTTCATCCATCTCCCGAGCGACGTCTACTACATCACCACGCTCCCGGTGCTCCTGGATCCGCTGAACATTCTGCTGGTCAGCGGAAGTTCCATCCTGATATGCTTCCTTGCGACGCTCTACCCGTCCGGGCAGGCGTCCCGCATCGATCCCGCGGAGGCGATCCGCTATGAATAGCGGCGAGCTGATCCGCGTCGAGGGTCTCCGG
>JBLNFH010000042.1:0-2843 GCA_050263475.1 Deltaproteobacteria bacterium | reverse complement strand
CTTCACCGGCAGCGAAGTAGCAACGAAAAAGAGCAGGATGGAAACCTTCACCCAGAAGAGGGAGCGGATCATCGAGCGGACGTTCAGGTCGAGGGTGACCCACGTCAACCCGCCCATCAGGGTGCCCGCGGGGCACAGCTTGGAGAACCAGTTCTCGTGGGTCAGGTACGGGATCAGGAAAACGAGGACGGCCAGCACGGCATAACGGAAATACCGGGTCCACACCGGGATCGAAACCTTCAGGGTCCGGAACTTGTACAGGAGGTCCTGCAGGAAACCGAAGGGGCAGAGGGTGCCGCAGGTCATCCGTCCCACCGAGGCCCCGATGACGGAAAGGGTCCCTGCTGCGTAATAGGGGGCGCTCCCCGTTACCATGAAATGCTGGATCGCGCCGATCGGGCAGGAGAACAGGGCCGAGGGGCACGCGTAGCAGTTCAACAGCGGCGTGCAGACGCCCTTCAACGGCCCCTGGTAGAGGGCTGGAGTCACCCGGATGGCCCCGTGGGCAAGGGAGAGGGAAAACCCCTGCAGGTAAGAGTTGGGCAGCAGCGTGCCCAGCGTCTGGAAGATGCGGCGTTTCAGGAATCTCACGGGGTCACCCGACCCCGATGCATGACAGTCAAAGCATCGCGGCGTTGAACAGGACCTCGGCGATTTCCTCCCTGTAGAGGCCGAACGCGAACACCGAGCCTGCAGCCGCGGCAGTGATCAAAAACGCGACGACTCTCTTATTCATCCCTGCGTATGCGCCGGGCGGGGCCGACCCGTCCCTTCGATTACGATCCGCCGTAGGAGTGCAGCCCGGAAAGCACGAGGTTGACCCCCAGGTAGCACATGATCGTCGCCAGGAAACCGGCGATCGACAGGATCGCGGCGCGCTTGCCGTGCCAGCCGCGGGTGATCCGGGCATGGAGGAAGGCGGCGTACACGAGCCAGACGATCAGCGACCAGGTCTCCTTGGGGTCCCAGGACCAGTAGGTGCCCCATGCATAGTTGGCCCATGCGGCGCCCGTGATGATCCCGGCGGTCAGGAACGGGAATCCCCAGATGATCGCCTTGTACACCAGGTCGTCCAGCGCCTTGCTCGACGGAAAGAGCCGGACCACCCCCGCGTCCGTCTTCGCCTCTTCCTGCCGGGCCTTGAGCAGGTACATGACCGCGACGCCGGCGGAAACCGCAAACGCCGCGTACCCCACGAAGCAGGTGATCACGTGGGCATGGAGCCAGTAGGACTGGAGGGCCGGGACCAGCGGCTGGATGCTGCTTTCGTTCGTGAAGGCGAACAGCATCGTGAGGAACGCGATGGGCATGACGAACGCCCCGAACGCCCGGTTCCGGTACTTCCATTCCACGAACAGGTAGAAGAAGTTCAACGCCCATGCGAAGAACACCAGCGACTCGTACAGGTTGGTGACGGGGATGCGGCCGATCCCCATTTTGTAGGACTCGGCCCAACGGACGCCGAGCGCCGCGGTGGAGACGACCGCGGCGATGACGCAGAGCCAGGTTCCGACACGCGCCAGCGTATCCTTTTTGCCGTACAGGGCAGCGACGTAATTGACCGATGCGGCGCCGAACAGAAGGGTCGTCAGGTCGAAGAGACGGACATTCAGCATGGCGATTGCAGCTCCCGTTGCACCCAAAAGTATAGTTTATTGATTATATCGCGACCGCTTTCATGTCGCTCTGGATTTTCTCGAACTTCTTTTCGAATGCCAGCCGGTTTTTGCTTGCGGAGCCGGCCAGCACGACATCCACGCGGCCGTCGGCCGCCGGAGACAACCGCACCCAGAGACGCTGATGGGACATGAAGAATGCGATGAGGAGCCCGATGACCATCAAGGTGCAGCCGACCCAGACGATGTTCACCCCGGGGTCCTTGGCCACCTGGAGGCCCGTATAGAACGCCTGGTTCAGGCCGCCGAAGGATAAAACGTACCGGTCCTTCCTCTGGCGGTCGAAGTCGGGGCGGGACTCCAGCAGCCAGAGCTGGGCCGGCGGCTGTCCCGCCTTTTCCAGCGTTACAAGTAGAGCGGGGCCCAGTCCCTGGTAGTTCGCCTGGTAGTCCATCCCGGTGATCCGTCCATACCCCGGGACCTCCACCGGCTGCCCCGCGAACAGCGAAAGGCCCGTCACGAGGGCTCCGCCCGGTTCGCGGACCGCCAGTTGCGCCGAAGCAGCCCCCGCCTGGCCGTAACTGGACTGGTAGAACCAGATCCCCTTGTGCTGGAGCGGGTCGTTCACGACGATCTTCTTGCGCAGCACTTCCTTGCCGTTTTCGAGGATGCTCAGGTCGGAGGCGTACTCCTTCGGCTGCTGGGTGGGATGCCCGTGCTCGTCCGTGTAGTAGGTGAGCGAGAACTTGTTGCACCGCACCGAAAAACCGAGATCGATCGACCGGTCGCCGCCGGGCGTCGATACCTGTCGGACCGACTGTCCCTCGAGGATGTTGACGAATCCCTTGAACCCCAGCACGTTGCCGACGATCGCGCCGATGAAGATGATGATGATGGAGGTGTGGGTGACGTAGACGCCGAACCGGGACACGACGCCCTTTTCCGCGTATAGGTGGACGGTTTCGCCGTCCTTCGTCACACGGGGCTTGCCGATGATTTTCCCCATGGCCTCCGCGTACTTGTCGGCCCATGCATCCAGGGATCCCTTCTTTTTCCACCGGTCCACCTGACCCAGGGTTTTCTCGAGATTTTCGTCCAGGGCCGTTTGCGGGTTGCGCACGACCTTCAGCACCCGCGGCAGACGGTCGAGGGTGCAACATGCCAGGTTGATGGTGAAAATGACCAGGAGAAGCAGAAACCACCAGGAGTGATACATATCGAACAGGT
>JBLNFH010000041.1:0-3485 GCA_050263475.1 Deltaproteobacteria bacterium | reverse complement strand
AATATACAGAGAGCCGTCCAACGGAGCCAGTGGCAGGAGGGTGATAGAGCACTGATTCGGCACATGGGTTAGGCAAGCACCTTTCTCAATAATGAAAAGGAAAAATTCCGGTCCGCTACTCCTCTGAAAAACGGGCCTTCCGCATCGTCATCCCCTTCTTCAGGGCCGCGCCTGCCGGGCATGACTCCATCCTATCATCGGTGTTTCTTCTCCCAATCCGCGCCAAGGTTTTTCGCAACCACCTTGGCGCATGCCTTACACCGATTTCCGGCATCGGCCCACGCTTCAAAGCGGCCCTCGACCAGCGGGTATTCAGCACGCCTGGATTCGCAGAGCGGTCTTGCGCCTTCGCCTGCGAGATGCATTACCTTCCTTCGGCGTTTATCCCTGCATGCATTGCACGCCATGCAAGGCTTGTTCCTGCCGGAGTGGGTCACCTTCTCCCCCCGAGGAGTTGTCCCTGTCGAGCAAGCAGTATACGTCGTAGTCCGCGCGAAGGCGATCCGCAGGTGAAAGAATGGAAAGCCTGCCGGCGTTGCCCGGTGACAATATTCGTAGTTGCAGTTACTATTCCGAGATTAGACGAATTACCGCCCGAACGTGCGAAAACATTGGAGCGGATCCACACCCGGGCAGGGTCCCGATCGGATGCTTGGGATGTTGACTGCCGGGATGGCCCAGGGTGTGCCGGGCGTATTGGAAAGAACGCTGTGCAACGGTATCATTTCTACATGTCGAACGCGTCTTCACGTCCGAAGGGTTGGCGCATCCTCGGTTTCGGCAAACATCCGGAGATCGCGTCCACCGTCCAAGAGAAACTCCGTTCGCTCGGATTCCAGGCGACCAACTTCGTCCTAACGAACGATGAAGCCGGGGATGCACGCCTGATCGCGGAGCTGAAGCGAGCCGAGTACGATGGCGTGGCCATCGGCGGTAACATCAATGGACAGGACGCCGTGAATTACCCCGCAACGGAAGAAACCACTGTCTGGTTCAATCGCATTCTCAACATCGTCCACGCGAATGCGTCGAAATCGAAGATCATCCTCGTGCGCGGTCCGGAGGACGTAGTGCCGGCGATCGAAAGAGTACTCGGAATATACCCGCAGTCTTGAGCAGCCTCCGACCGACGCTCCCCCTGGCGCTGGCGGTGGGGGGATTGCGATCTCCGACCCCCCAACCTTCTATACAGAACTTGCAGCTGCCTGGAGACACCGGGGATGACACAGCACTAAGATACGGATGGACGGACCGATCGCCGGGGGTGGGTCAATGGAGTATTCCAGGGAATACCTGGTTCATTATTATGAGATCGACCGGAAGCGGAGATTGACGCTCCCGGCGTTGATCCGGTATTTCGAGGACATCGCGACCCTCGACAGCGAAGCACGGGGCTTCACGCTCGATTACTACGACAAATCCGGGCATGGGTTCATGCTGCTGAAATGGGATATAGCCGTTCACTCCTGGCCGGGATTCAACGAAACGGTAAAGATCGCCACGCGACCTTCGGCCTACAGGAGATTTCTGGCGAACAGGGGATACATCGCCAGGGGGAATGACGGGAGGGTATTGGCGGACGCCCGGTCGGTCTGGCTCTACGCGGATACGGGAACAAGAAAGCCTGATCGGGTGCCCGAGGAAATGTATGCCGGCTTCGGAGTCGCCAGGGAATCGTCATTCGATCTGCTTGAGGATCTGTACCCGACAGTGGAGGGGGTGTGCAGGCTCGGAATCAAGGTGCGACCCGGCGATATCGATATGTACCATCATGTGACCAACGTCCGTTACGTCGAATGGGCGCTTGAATCCCTCCCGGTGGAGATCCCCCGGGATCATGCTGCGTCCGGGATCCAGGTGAATTACATGAAGGAACTGAAGATGGGCGATGAAGCCGAGGTGGTTTCTGATATCGACAGGCAGGACGGAGGACAACTTTCGACTCATTCCATCTACAACGGAGACAAGGAAGTCTGTCGTCTCCGATTGGTATGGCTTGATGAACAGGTCCCATGAACACGCACCGGAAGGGTACCCGATTCCATCCAGTCGAGAACGTCCTTGAGTCGGTACTCCGCGGATCGATCGATCTTGATCTGTATTGTTTTTATGAAACTGATTGACCCGTGGTATCGGGGAGGACATGATTCTTTCGTCTCCTTGATACGACGATAGCCGGTCTGCCGCTCGAAACCCTGTAGATTTCTCTGCCAGAAGGAAAGGAAAAAGACATGACACGGGATGGGAGCCGAATATCCGCATGGATCCGGGGACAGGTAAAGTCTGCACACTGGACTCTCGAAGCGACGATGAAAGACGTGAACGAAGAGATGGCGCATTGGGCGCCGCCGGGGATCGCGCTTCCCATCGGGGCTGCCTATGCCCACTTCGTCACGTCGGAAGACTTGCTTGTGAACGGCCTGTTCAAAGGAGGGACTCCTCTATTTGCCGGCTCGCGCGCCGGCAAGACAGGGCTCTCCGAACCCCCTCCCGACTCCGCCACGTCGAAGGATTGGGCCGGGGAGTTTTCGGGCTGGTGCCGACGGGTGCGAATCGACCTTGCTACTTGCCGCGCGTACGCGCAGTCGGTCTACGCGGCCACGGACGAATTTCTTTCGACGATGCCGGACAAGGAACTTGAGCGCACCATGGATCTGTCCTCCGTCGGGATGGGAACGCAGACGATCGGCTTCGTTCTCAACAACGCGGTGATCGGCCATGCGTTCTGTCACTGCGGGGAGATTGCCGCCTTGAAGGGAGTTCAGGGGAAGAGGGGGTATCCGTTCTGACGGGAACGCGTCGCGTGCAGGTACGCCGCCCTTGGCGACGGAGGAGGGGGGCGCAAAGCAGTGACCTGTCCCCAACAGATCGGACCAGGGATGTTAATGCTTTTCAGACCGTGAGCCTGCCCCCGAATTCGGACACTTTTTAAGTTAGGATCCCTGACGTTGAGCCTTCCCGATCGCGAGATCCGCGCTTGCGAGCAGTGTCCCGCCCGTCCGCTCGAAGTAGATCAGATGGCCTCCATCATCGACGACAGCAATGTCCAGGTTCCATTTGTTCTTCCGGGCTTCAGCAGCCGCTCCCGCGGCAATCTTCTTGGCATCCTCCAGCGACAGACTCTTTTTCGTCAGGAGTTCCCCGTCTCCGAGTGTCGCATTCATGTTCCCCTCCCCGTGTGGTGGAAATTCGCAACGCCAAGACGGCCGCAGGCGATCTACTCCTTCACCGCCCCGGTCATGCCGGAAACGTAGTATTCGACGAAGAAGGAATACAGCACGGCCACCGGCAGCGACCCGAGCAATGCGCCGGCCATCAGCGCGCCCCAGTGGTAGACGTCGCCCTCGATAAGTTCCGTGATGACGCCAACGGGTACGGTCTTAACCTCTGATGAGGAAACGAATGTAAGGGCATAGATGAACTCGTTCCACGACAGCGTGAAGGCGAAAATTCCGGCCGAGATCATGCCGGGCACCGCCAGCGGC
>JBLNFH010000040.1:0-2561 GCA_050263475.1 Deltaproteobacteria bacterium | reverse complement strand
TGTCATGTAGAATAGGGGGCGTCCGAATCCGCGGCCCCTATGACATCGACGAGCCGATATTCCCCATGCTGACCGTCACGAACCTGTCCAAGGCGTATGGGAAGCAAACCCTGTTCGACGGGGTGTCTTTCCAGGTGGCCCCCGGGGAGCGGGTGGGCGTCGTGGGACGCAACGGCGCCGGCAAGTCCACCCTATTCCGCATCCTCCTCGGGGAGGAGGCATCCGACGAGGGGACGGTAAGCGTCCCCTCGGGGTACCGCATCGGGCATCTCGCCCAGCACCTCCGCTTCCGGCATCGCACGTCGCTGGAGGAGGCGGCGTCCGCGCTGCCTCGCGCGGAAGACGGCACGGACGAAACGTACCGGGCGAAAGTCATCCTGTCGGGCCTCGGCTTCAGCGAGTCCGACCTGTCCCGCAGTCCGAACGACCTTTCCGGCGGCTTCCAGGTGCGCCTGAACCTTGCCCGGGTGCTCCTTTCGGACTGCAACCTTCTCCTGCTCGACGAGCCCACCAATTACCTGGACGTGGTCTCCATCCGCTGGCTGCAGCGCTTTCTTCGAGCCTGGAAGGGGGAACTGCTGCTGATCACGCACGACCGCGGGTTCATGGACAGCGTCACGACCCACACGATGGCGATCCACCGCCGCCGGGTGCGGAAATTGCCGGGCGGCACGGAGAAGATCTACCAGCAGATCCTGCAGGAGGAGAGAATCCACGAACAGACCCGGATCAACGACGAGCGGCGACGGAAGGAGGCGGAGGCGTTCATCTCGCGGTTCCGCGCGCAGGCCACCAAGGCGCGGGCCGTGCAGTCGCGGATCAAGGCCCTGGCCCGCCACGAGCGCCTGGAGAAGCTGGCAAGGGCCGGGGACCTGGATTTCTCCTTCAGGGCGGCGCCGTTTCCCGGCAAGTGGATGCTGGAGGCGCGCGACCTCGCCTTCGGGTACGACCCGCGGCGGCCCCTGATCGAAGGCCTGTCGCTGGCCGTGGAGCGTCGCGACCGGATCGCCGTCGTGGGGGCGAACGGCCGCGGGAAGACGACCCTTCTCCGGCTCCTTGCCGGCGAGCTTGCGCCGGTTTCCGGCACGGTGCGCCCCGCGCTGAATCTGAAAATCGGATACTTCGGGCAGACCAACGTGGACCGGCTGAACCCGGGTCTCTCGGTAGAGGAGGAAGTGCGGCAGGCGAATCCGGCATTTACGAGGACGCAGGTACGCACCCTCTGCGGCGCGATGATGTTCGAGGGAAGCGCGGCGGAGAAGAAGATCTCCGTGCTTTCGGGCGGGGAGCGAAGCCGGGTGCTGCTGGCGAGGATTCTGGCCGCGCCCGTGAACCTGTTGCTGCTGGATGAGCCGACAAACCACCTGGACCAGGAGTCGGTGGACGCGTTTCTCGAGGCGGTTTCCGCCTTCGAGGGCGCCGTGGTCATCGTCACCCACGTCGAGCGCGTGCTGTCGGCGCTGGCGACGAAGCTGGTCGTGTTCGACCGCGGGAAGGCGGAGCGGTTCGACGGCGGTTACGCCGACTTTCTCGAACGCGTCGGGTGGCAGGCCGAAGCGACGGAAGCGGCTCCCCTCCCAGTGGCCGGCGAATTCCCGGCGCGCCGGCGGGACCTGCGGCGGCAGCGCGCGGAGGTCGTGGCCCGCCGTTCGAAGGAGCTCGGGCGCCTGCGGCGGGCCATCGCCGCGCTCGAAACGGAGATCATGGCGCTGGAGGCCCAGCTCGCGAAGGACGACGCGGCGATCGTCGAGGCCACGAGGAAAAACGACGGCACCGCCGTGCGCGCCCTCGCGTCGGCCGCCTCCGCCGCGCGGGTGCGGATCGAGGCGCTCTTCGACGAAAGGACGGTTCTCGGGGAGGAGCTGCGCCAGCACGAGCGGGACGCCGAGGCGGAGCCGGGTTTCTCCCCGGGCTGAATCGACGGATTTCCCGTAGAATGAAGGACACCAACCCTCTTCGGCATGGAGGCTGCCATGCGCCTGGACCCGGAACGCCGGCTGGACCGCGACGTCCGTCGTCTGCTCCGAGAGGCCGGCGGCCGCGCCATGGAGAACCTGGCGTGGCTTCGCGCAAATATGCCGCCGTTCTTCTTCATCACCATGCAGGAGGAGGCGGAAACGGTGGCCACTCTCTGCCTGGGGCTCTCCCGCCTGGCCTCCAACCGCCAGCTGGTCTTGATCGACCGCGAGAGGGAGTTCATGGCGGCACGACTCGACGTGCCCGGTTCCCTGTACCGTACCCTTCAAACCCTGCAGCCCCGGGACATCTCGTACGCCGAGATGGCCCACTCCTATGCGCCGGTCCCCGGGACGGATCACGACCTCGAGTTCCAGCGGTTCGAGTTCGACCGTAAAAGCGACGCGGAGGTCGCCTCGGCCGGGGATCCGGAGATCCCGGCCCCCGTCCGGCGGGCGGTCTACGCGGAGTTGCGGCGGTTGCCGCACCCCCCCCCGGTTCGGGAGCGGGACAGGCTGTTGCGCATCATCTGGCTGAACAACGAGGGGTACGTCAGGATCTCCCCGCCGCGCCGGGTGGCCCGGATCCTCTGGCTGCTCCACCAG
>JBLNFH010000039.1:0-6051 GCA_050263475.1 Deltaproteobacteria bacterium | reverse complement strand
TTCCCCCAGGGGTCCTTGGGGACCCGATCGATGTAGCCTCCCTTGCGGTAGTTCTTCGGGACCCGGCCGCTCTCGGGCATGCGCACCAGCGCTTCGAGCCCCTGGTCGGTGGTCGGGAAATACCCGTTGTCCAGCTTGAACAGCTCCAGCGCCTGCTGGATGTTCTTGATCTGGACGCGGGTCTGCGTCCGCTTGGCCTCCTCCGTCCTCCCGACCAGCTTGGGCACCACGAGCGCCGCGAGCAGGCCCAGGATGACGATGACGACCATGATTTCGATGAGCGTGAATCCGTCCCGGCGGCGAAGCCGCTCCGCGGGCGTTTTCCGATCGTGCATATCGACCTCCTTATCGAACGATCTGGGAGATTTCCAGCAGGGGCAGCAGAACGGAGATGACGATGCCCGCCACCACGAGTCCCATGAACAGGATGATCAGCGGCTCCAACAAGGATAACACACGGGAGAGCCGCGCCTCGATTTCCCCGTCGATGGCGTCCGCCATCTTCGCCAGGATGAAGTCGAGCTTCCCGCTCTCCTCCCCGACGGCCACCATCTGCACGAGGGTCGCGGGAAATTCGGCGTGCACCCGGAGCGCCTCGGAAAGGGCGGTTCCCTCGACGACGCGTTCCGTCGCCGTCTCGATCTGCTCCGAGATCACGGTGTTGCCCACGACCGGGGCCACGATGCGCAGCGCCCGGTCGACCGGGATGGCCCCCGCCACGAGCGTGGAAAGGGTCCGGGAGAATCGGGAAATCGCCGACAGGTGGGAAATGCGCCCGGTGAGCGGGAGCCGGAGCACCAGGGAGTCCAGGGCCCGCTTCCCCTGGGGAGTGGAAAGGTACCGGCGGCCCAAAAGGATCCCTCCCGCGATGAGGATCGAAAACACCCACCACCCGGAGGTCAGCGTGTTCGTCAGGCCGATCAGGATGCGGGTGGGCAGCGGCAGCGCCTTGCCCAGGTGCGCGAACACGCCCACGATCTTCGGGACGACCACCGTAAGCAGGAAAACGACCACCGCCGTGGCCACGACGGCCATCAGGATCGGATAGGTCAGGGCGGACCGGACGCGGTTGCGCGTCTTTGCCTGCTCCTCCAGGTGGTCGGCGAGACGGGAACGCGAAAGCGGCAGCATGCCGCCCTCTTCCCCGGCGCGCACCATGCTGGCGTACAGCTCCGGGAACATCTTGGGGTGGGACTCGATCGCCCTCCCGAACGGCATCCCCTCGCGCACCGATTCCTGAAGGTCGGTGATCACCCGGCGGACTTCCGGATCGTCGATCTGACCGCCCAGCGACTGCAGCGCCGAGACCACCGGCACGCCCGCCCCCACCAGGGTGGAGAGCTGCCGCGTCAGCAGGGGAAGGAAATCCTGGCTCCCCAGGAGGGAGAAGGAGGAAAGGAGGCCGCCGCCCTGTTTTCCCTCCGCCAGCGTGAGAGGGTATACCCCGTCGGCGTGCAGTTTTTTGCGCGCCGCGGAGACGGAATCCGCGTCCAGGCTTCCCTTCTGCTCGACGCCGGCCCTGGTGATCGCCGTGTAGCGGTAGAGGGGCACCGTCGGGTCCCGTCAGTCTTCCTGCGTGACGCGCAGGACCTCATCCTCGGAGGTGATCCCCGCGATGACCTTCTCGGCCCCGGCGGCGAGGATCGTCCGCATCCCGCGGGAAACGGCGAACGACTTGATGCCGTCCGCGTCGGAACGGGTGAGGATCAGGGCGCGCACCTGGTCGTCGGCGGGAAGGATCTCGAAGAGCCCGACACGCCCCCGGTAGCCGGTGTTCAGGCAGGCGGGGCATCCCTTGGGAGCGTAGAACGGCCCGGAAGGGGCGGAGGTGAGCCCCAGGTTTTTCCATTGCCCGGCGGTCGGCGTGTAGGGAGTCCGGCAGGAGGGGCACAGCTTCCGGACCAGCCGCTGCGCCATGACCATGGAAAGGGAGGAGGCCACGAGGAACGGCTCGATCCCCATGTCCACGAGGCGCGTCACCGCGCTTGCCGAGTCGTTGGTGTGCAGCGTCGACAGGACGAGGTGCCCGGTCAGGGAGGCCTGGATGGCGATCTCGGCGGTTTCGACGTCCCGGATCTCGCCCACCATGATGATGTCCGGATCCTGGCGCAGGATCGACCGCAGGCCGCTGGCGAACGTCAGCTGGATCTTCGGGTTGACCTGGATCTGACCGATTCCCTGGAACTGGTATTCGACCGGGTCCTCGATGGTGATGATGTTCTTGGTTCCCGAATCGAGCTGCCGCAGGGCGCCGTAAAGGGTGGTGGTCTTCCCCGAGCCGGTGGGCCCGGTCACCAGGAGGATGCCGTTCGAACGCGAGAGGTACTGCTCGAAAAGGGCAAGGTCCTCCGGCGACATCCCGATGTCCTTCAGGCCCAGCGCGAGGCTCGATCGGTCCAGGAGGCGCAGCACGGCGCGCTCCCCGAACGAGGTCGGGACGATCGACACGCGGATGTCGATCTCGTTCCCCCCCAGCCGGATCTTGATCCGTCCGTCCTGCGGCAGCCTCCGCTCGGCGATGTCCAGCCCCGCCATGACCTTGATGCGCGAGACGACCGGGGCGTGCCATTTCCGGGGGGCGGTCACCGTCGGGTAGAGGATGCCGTCCACGCGGTTCCGGACCACCAGCTCCTTCTCGTACGGCTCGATGTGGATGTCGCTGGAGCGTTCCTTGATGGCGCGGAAGAGGAGGGAGTGGACGAACTTGATGACGGGCGCCTCGTCGGGGGTCTCGAGGAGGTCCCGGGTCTCCTCGATGGCCGCCTCGGCGTCCAGGTCCCATTCGCCCCCGAGCCCGTCGACGATCTCGCGCTCCGGCGCGTGGATCTTCTCGTAGGCGGAGTCGATCTTCTTCAGGATCGTTTCCTCCGGGGCGGTCTGAACGCGCAGCGGGCCCACGAGGAACCGGACTTCGTCGATCGCCTCCGCGCTGTCGGGTTTCCCGGACAGGAGGACCAGCGACCCGTCCGCTCCGCGGCAGGGAAGCAGCAGGTGCTTCCGGGCATACCCGATGGGAATCTTCCCCAGGAGCTCGATTTCCGGGACGAGCGCCTCCGGGGGAGGCGCGGGAACCGTCTTTTGCGGCTCGCTCAACGAATCACTTCCTTTTCGTCTTCTCGGGGAGGATCTGTTCCACCTCTCCCCGGTTCTGCTCGATGAACGTATCCATCTGCTTCTGGTGGCTCGTGGTCACGCTCGTCAAGTCATCGCTCTCCCGGATGATGGTCGGCGTCAGGAAGATCAGGAGGTTGGTCTTCTGGTGGGAGACCGACTTGAACTTGAACAGGTTCCCGAGCAGCGGGATGTCCCCGAGGAGAGGGACCTGCTGCTCGGTGATGCTGGTCGTGTCCTGCATCATGCCGCCCAGCACCACGGTTTCCTTGTTTTTGACGAGGACGCTCGTCTTGGCCGACCGCTTCGTCGTGGTCGGGCCGACCTGGCTGACGTTCAAAAGCGAGGTCCCGAGGATGGCGGAAGACTCCTGGTAGATGTCCAGGTTGACGAAATCGCTTTCGTGGATATGGGGCGTCAGCCGGAGCGTGATGCCGACGTCCTTCCGCTCGACGGTGTTGATGATGTTGGACAGGTTGGTCGCGGTGACCGGCGTGGCCTGGCTGGTGATGAACGGCACGTTCTGGCCGACGATGATCTCCGCCTCCTTGTTGTCCAGGGTCAGCAGGTGGGGGGAGGACAGGATGTTGATGTTGTCCCGGTTCTGCGCGGCCCGAAGCACCGCGGTGATCGCCGGGACATGCGTGCCGTCGGGGAGCGTGACATCCCCCGCGATCCCCGCGGCGATCAGGCCGGTTCCGCTGAACAGGAGCGGATTGCCGGTGGCCAGGGCGGCGAACAACTCGTTGATGTTCCCCGTGAAGTTGAAATTCGTCCCGCCGACGGCCGCGCCGTCGTGACTGGTCTCCACGGCGCCCCGGAACTCCACGCCGAGGTCGCGCCCCTTGTTCAGGGTGATCTCCATGATCAGCGCCTCCACGTAGACCTGGCGGCGGCGGATATCGAGCTTCTTGATGACGTCCATGAGCGTCTGGTAGTCGTTGACCGAGGCGATGATGATGAGCGAGTTGGTGGCCTTGTCCGGGGTGATCCGGACCCCGCCTTCCAGTTCCGCGGTGATGACCCCCCGGACCGTGGCTGCGCCGGGCGCCGTCGGGGCCGGCCCGGCCTTTCGCTCCGACAGGTTCGCCAGGACCTTGGAGACTTCCTCGGCGTCGGCGTTTTCCAGGTAATAGACGTTGATCTTCCCCGTGTTCTCGGGGGCCTTGATGTCGAGCTTCGTGATCAGATCCTGGATGTCGTCCTGCATGTCGCCGCTCGCCAGCACGATCAGGCTGTTGGTCCGGGCGTCCGGGATGAATTTCGATGCGGCTCCCCGGCTCTTCCCCAGCCGCCCCCGCCGGACGCCGCCGGCCTGGGGCGCCGCCGGGGTCTCCTGGTAGATGGTCTCCAGCGTCTTGGCGATATCGGGCGCCGCGGCGTTCTTCAGCGGATAGATCCGGAGCGTCGCCGACGTGCCCTCGATGTCGATCAGGGCGAGGATCTTCAGGATGCGTTCGATGTTGGCGCGGGAATCGATGAGGATCAGGGTGTTGGAAGCGGGGAACGAGGTGAGCAGACCGTCCTTGGAAACGATCGGCGTCAGCAGGGCCTGGACGTCGGCCGTGTCGACGTATTGCAGCGGGATCAGGCGGGTGATGAACTCGGATGCGGGGGCATCCGGCCCCCCCCGGTTCGTCGAAAGGCTCTCCTGCTTGGCGTCCCGGAGGGCGACGATCTTGATCGTGTTCCCCTGCTCCACGGTGGTGAACCCCTTCACCTGGAGGACCGACAGGAAGACGTTGTAGGCCTCCTCCACGGTGATTTTCCGCGGGGAGATGATCGTGATCTTCCCCTGCAGCCGTTCGTCGAAGATGAAATTCTTCCGGGTCTGTTCGCTGATGAACTTGACCAGGACGGGAAGGTCCACGTCGGTGAAATCCATGGAGATGTAGACCGGGGGTCCCTTGGTCGTGAATCCCTCGGCCGTGGCGGGGCGTTCCGTCGGCTGGACCTTTTCCGCGGCCGTGGGCCCCGGGGGGGCCGGGACGGACTGATTTACCGTTGCAGGCGCGGGGACGACCTGGTTGTCCGCCGCAGGCGCGGAGACGGCCTGGTTGTCCGCCGCGGGCGCGGAGATGGCCTGGTTGTCCGTCACCGGTGTGGAGACGACCTGGTTGTCCGCCGCGGGTGGGGAGACGGCCTGGTTGTCCGCCGCGGGCGCTAAGACGGCCTGGTTGTCCGCCGCGGGCGCGGGGATTGCCGCCGGAGGGGGTTCCGCCGCGAACGCCGCCGCAGCAAATAACCACAGGGCCGCGAGGCCCGAGACCGTTTTTCTCATTGCATGCTCCCTGGTCACCGGATTTCGTAACTGATCGTGTTCTTCTGCCCCTGCCGGAGAATGTTGACCGTCACTTTCTTTTCGTCCTTCAGGTTCTGGAAGATCGTGTACATCTTGTCAGGCGTGGAAAGATCCACGTTGTTGACCTGCTGGATGACGTCTCCGCTGCGAAACCCGAGCTGCTCGAATGCCGACCCCGGACGGATGGCTGCGACGCGGTAGCCGGCGGACTTGTTTCCCTCGAAATACGGAATGAGACGGACGTTGGTCATGAGCTGGTTGATGTTGCCGGTGATCTGGCCTACCGTCGCATCGTCGAGGGAATAGGCGTTTTCCCCCAGCTTGGTGACGTGGATCTCTGCCGGTACGACGGTTGCCGCCGCGCCGCCGCCGCCGGTCACCGGGGGCGCCGGGGGAGCGATGCTTCGCGTCTTCGATCCGACGGGAAGGATCTCGAGTTTTTCCTGCGCGGTCCCGCGCGACAGCATGACGAAATCCCGTTCGATGCGGGCAAGGTGCACGCCGGGCTCCAGCTCGCTGCCTTCCCTCTCGATCCGGGGCTGCTTCATCCCCTCCGCCCACAGGATGGCCCGCCGGGCCGCCTTCGAGTCGGAGGCGATGGTTCCCAGGAGAACGAACTTCGTTTTCGGCACTTCGGC
>JBLNFH010000038.1:0-4483 GCA_050263475.1 Deltaproteobacteria bacterium | reverse complement strand
ATTTCCTCGTACGCGAGGCCGTCCACCTCCCTCAGCATGATGACCGCCCTGTGGTACTCGGGCAGGTCCGCGATCGCCCGGGCGAGCGCCTCGGAAAGCTGCCGGTTCCTCGCCAGATCCTCCGGAGTCCTGGGGTATACGACGGACTCGGGAGCCGACACCTCCTCGGAGAGCCACGTCTCATCGAGGGGAACCGTCTGGGACCTCGATGACTTCCTCCAACGGTCGATCGCCTGGTTGACCAGGAGCCGGTAAAACCAGGTGTAAAAGTTCGCCCCGAAACGGAAATCCTTCAAACTGTAGTACGCCTTCACGAAGGCTTCCTGGACCACGTCGAGCGCATCGTCCGGGTCCCCGGTGATCCCCACGGCCACGTGGTAGGCCCGGTTCTTGTATCGATCCATCAGCCCCCGGAAGGCCTGTTCGTCGCCCCCGAGCGACTCACGGATCAATGCCTCGTCGGTTCCACCCGGTGTCCCTTTTTCATTCATAGGACGCAGCTTTCCCCCGGTCTATTCACCGGAAGGCGTCCTGGATCAATGGATTTCTCCCCAGTTTTTTCCGCTGCTTAGAGAGACGGTCAGCGGGACCGACAGGGAGGCCGCACCCATCATCGATTCGCGCACGATGTTCCCGGCCTCGTTCGCCTCGCTCTCCGGCGCCTCCGCGATCAGCTCGTCGTGGACCTGCAGGACCAGCCGTGCCCCCATCCCGCGCCGCCGGAATTCCCGGTCGATGCGGATCATCGCCAGCTTGATGATATCCGCGGCGCTGCCCTGGATCGGGGCGTTGACCGCCATGCGCTCCGCCGCCTCCCGCAAGACCTTGTTCCGGGAGCCGATGTCCCGCAGGTACCTGCGACGGCCCAGGATCGTCCTGACGTATCCGTCCTTCCGGGCCTGCTCCTTGACGCCGTCCATGTAGTCCCGCACGGCGGGGTATCGGCTGAAGTACTGGTCGATGTACCGCTTCGCCTCCCCTCCCCCGATCCCAAGCTCCCGGGAGAGGCCGAACGGGCTCATGCCGTAGAGGATCCCGAAATTGATCACCTTCGCCCGGCGCCGAAGTTCGGAGGTGACCTCGGAAGGGGATACCCCGAAGACGCCGCAGGCCGTGGCGGTGTGGATGTCCTCCCCTTTCAGGAAGGCCTGGGTCAGGACGGTGTCGCCGCTCAAGTGGGCCAGGAGACGCAGCTCCACCTGGGAATAATCGGCGCCGACGAACAGGCATCCCGGCTCCGCCACGAATCCCGCCCGGATGCGCATGCCCAGCTCCGTTCGAATGGGGATGTTCTGCAGGTTCGGGTCGGAGGAGGAAAGGCGCCCGGTGGCGGCCTGGGTCTGGTTGAACGTCGTGTGGATCCGGCCGTCGCGCGGGTCGACCATCTCCGGGAGGACGTCCACGTACGTCGACTTGATCTTGGCCAGGGTCCGGTATTCCAGCACCAGCGCCGGGATCTCGTGGGAGCCCTTCAGCTGCTCCAGGACCTCGACGTCGGTGGAATACCCGGTCTTTGTCCTCTTCACCGGGGGCAGGCCGAGCTTCTCGAAGAGCAGGAAGGACAGCTGCTTCGGCGAATTGATGTTGAAGTCCGCGCCGGCGATCCGGGCGACCTTCTCCTCGATCTGCCGCGTCCCCTCGGAAAGCTCCTTCGACAGGTTCCGGAAGATCTCCGGGGCGATCCGGATGCCGGCCTCCTCCATCCGGTACAGCACCGGCAGAAGGGGCATGTCGACGTCGTAGAAGATCTGCGAGAGCCCGGCCGCGGACAGCCTCCCCTCGAAGACGAGCCCCATCGCAAGGAGCGTTTCCGCGCTCCGTGCCGCCCTGGCCTCGGGCGCGTCCTCCTCCGGTTCCCCGACGGCCGAGGGAAGGTACCGCGCCACCAGCTTGGCCAGCGCGGGGGTCCCTTCATCGGGCTCGAGGAGATAGCCGGCCACCTGCAGGTCGAACAGCGCAAGAACACGGTCCGGAAGGCCGCCGTGCCGCCGGAAAAACGATTTCCCGTCGTACAGAAAGATCCTGCCGCAACCTTCCTGCAGGCGCGCCAGTGCGCGTGGGACCTCGGCGACGGGGATCACGAACGTCCCGCGGCCGGGCGCGGATACCCCCGCGAATCCCTCCCCGCCGTCGGCGATGGACGCCCCGGCCGGCTTTTCCCCCGCGGCGCCCGCGAAAAGCTCCGAGGCCGCTTCGACCTTGTTCCATTTCCGGGGGGAGGGAGGCACGGCCCGGTGAAGCGGGAGCTCCGGCCCGGCGTCCAGCTTCAGATCCTCCAGAAGTTTCCGGAACCCCAGCTTCCGGAACAGGGAAGAGACCCGCGCTCCCTGCATCGGGCGGAGGGCGAGGTCCTCCAGGGTTTCCTTCAGGGGGAGGGCCCGGTCGATCGTGACGAGCGTGAGGCACATGCGGGCGGACCCTGCGTTCTTTTCGATCTTCTCCCTCCGGCTGCCCTTCAGGCGGTCGGTGTGCGCCAGCAGCTCCGAGAGCGTCCCGAACTCGCGGATCAGCTCGGCGGCCGTCTTCTCTCCGATCCCCGGGACGCCCGGGACGTTGTCGGAGGGGTCTCCGGAGAGCGCGAGGAGGTCCGGCACCTGCGACGGCGCCACCCCGAACGTGTCGCGGACCTCGGCCTCTCCGACGATCTTCTCCTTCAGGCCGTCGCGCACCCGCACGCCGGGGGAGACCAGCTGGTAGAGGTCCTTGTCCGATGAAACGATGACGACTTCCATCTCTCTGTCCTCGGCCATCCGGGAGAGGGTTCCGATGATGTCGTCCGCCTCGGCGCCGGGCACCTGGATCCGCGGGATTCCCAGCGCGTCGATCACTTCCATGACCAGCGGGATCTGCGCGGCAAGTTCCTCGGGGATCGACAGGCGGGTCGCCTTGTACTCCGGGTAGAGGTTGTGGCGGGGCGTGGGCTCCCGGCTGTCGAACACGGCGGCGATCGCCGCGGGCCGGTCTTCCCTGAGGATCTTTAGCAGGATGCGCGCCACCCCGAGGATGGCGTTGGTCGGGGTGCCGTCGGGCGCCGAAAGCCGCGGGATCCCGTAGAACGTGCGATAGAGAACGTTATGGCCGTCGATCAGATAGAGGGGGGCCATCCGCAACCTGCCCGCATTCCACCACGAGCGTTTCCGCGAGCGTGTCCCCCGCCCGCTGCCCGTCGGCATCGTAGAAACCGAGATAGGTCTCGATGAGGAGGACGGCCAGGCCGATGGTGTACGCCAGGAACGGGCCGGCGACGGGGATGAGATAGAACAGGAACGGAACCGCCACGGTGAGATTCCGGAGGAGGGACGACTGGAAATCCATCCCTCCCCGGTCGACGCGGATGACCTTCAGGCCCGTCAGGCGCTTCCCCGGGCTGCGCCCTTCGGGAAACCCGTCGCACATGAGGATGTAGAAGAGGGAGGCGAACGCCCCCGCGGCGCCCGGGATGTGCCACAGCGACATGGCGATGATGAGGTCCGCCGCCTTGGCCACCAGGCGGGAAAGGTACCTTGCCCGCCGCGCGTCCTTGAAGAATTCCCTCTGGTCCTGCCACCGAAGCGCCATCGCCGCTACTCCCCGACGGGGGGGCCGCCTCGGGTGAAGAAGAGGAACGCCATCGCCGGCCGCCGGTTCCCGGGCTGGGTGACGAAGTGGATCGACTCGAACCGGTACCCTTCCCCCGCCGCGCGGTTCAGCGCCGTCTCGAGCGCGTGGTCGGTGACGTCGACCACCTCCACGACCCGGTAAGCGAGCCCGCTCCCCGCGGCATCGGTCATCGCGGTCATCTCGCGAGGATCCTCGCCGCCTCCTTGGCGGAATACGTGAGGATGAGGTCGGCGCCGGCACGCTTGATCCCCACCAGGATTTCCAGCATCACGCGCTCCTCGTCCACCCATCCCCTCCCGGCCGCGGCCTTGACCAGCGAGTATTCCCCGCTCACGTTGTAGGCGGCCACGGGGAGGTCGAACGCCTCGCGGACGCGGCAGATGATATCCAGGTAGGCAAGCGCCGGCTTGACCATGACGATATCCGCGCCCTCCTGGACATCGAGGGCCACCTCCCGGAGCGCCTCCCGGGCGTTGGGCGGGTCCATCTGGTACGATCGGCGATCCCCCGACCGGGGCGTGCTGCCGGCGGCGTCGCGGAACGGGCCGTAGAACCCCGACGCGTATTTCGCGGCGTAGGACATGATGGGCGTCCCGGCGAATCCTTCCTTGTCGAGCGCCTCGCGGATGGCCCCCACGCGACCGTCCATCATGTCGGACGGCGCCACCATGTCCGCCCCGGCGCGCGCGTGGCTCAGCGCGCTTTCCGCGAGAATGGCGAGAGTGGCGTCGTTGTCCACGTCGCCGTCCGGGGTGAGGATCCCGCAGTGCCCGTGGTCGGTGTACTCGCAAAAACAGACGTCGGTGATGACCAGGATTCCCGGGACCGCGTCCTTGATCGCGCGGACCGCCGTCTGGACGATCCCCTTGTCGGAATAGGCATC
>JBLNFH010000037.1:0-3248 GCA_050263475.1 Deltaproteobacteria bacterium | reverse complement strand
CCGCTGGCCAACACCTTCGTGATCGCCGCCGTCAGCGTCGTCTTCCCGTGATCCACGTGGCCGATCGTCCCCACGTTCACGTGCGGCTTCGTGCGCTCAAATTTCTGCTTGGACATGGCTTGACTCCTTCCGCTCGGGTGGGTATCTCGTCAGGCGCCTTTGACCTTGGCGACGACTTCTTCGCTCACCGACAGCGGCGCCGGCTCGTAATGGTCGAACTGCATCGTGTACGTGGCGCGGCCCTGCGTTTTGGACCGGAGGTCGGTGGCATACCCGAACATGAGGGCCAGCGGCACGTGGGAGGCGATCACCTGCGTGTTGCCCCGCGCCTCGATCTTCTGGATGCGGCCCCTGCGGGAGCTCAAGTCGCCGATCACGTCCCCCATGAAATCTTCCGGGGTCACCACCTCGACCGCCATGATCGGCTCGAGGAGGATGGGGGCCGCGTTGCCGCAGGCGGCCTTGAAGGCCATCGACCCCGCGATCTTGAAGGCCATTTCCGAGGAGTCGACCTCGTGGTAGGACCCGTCGTACAGCGTGATCTTCACGTCGACGACCGGGTATCCCGCGACGACGCCGCTTTCGGACGCTTCGCGCACCCCCTTTTCCACCGCGGAGATGTACTCCCGGGGGATGGCTCCCCCCACGATCTTGTTGACGAATTCGAAACCCTTCCCCTTCTCCCCGGGCTCCACGGAGAGCCAGACGTGCCCGAACTGCCCGCGCCCGCCGGTCTGCCGGATGTACCTTCCCTCCTGCTTGGCGGCGCGGGTGACGGTCTCCCGGTACGCCACCTGCGGGCGCCCGACGTTCGCCTCCACCTTGAATTCCCGCATGAGCCGGTCGACGATGATCTCGAGGTGGAGCTCCCCCATCCCGGAGATGATCGTCTGCCCCGTTTCCTCGTCCGTCCGGACCTGGAACGACGGGTCTTCCAGCGCCAGCTTCTGCAGCGAAAGGCCCAGCTTCTCCTGGTCGGCCTTCGTCTTGGGCTCGATGGCGATGGAGATGACCGGGTCCGGCGCGGTGATCGACTCCAGGATGATCTCGTGCTCCGGGTCGCAGAGGGTGTCGCCGGTGAAGGCGTTTTTCAGCCCCACGCACGCCGCGATGTCCCCCGCGTAGACGGTCCTGATTTCTTCCCGCTTGTTGGCGTGCATCTTCAGCAGCCGGCCGATCCGGTCCTTCTTCTTGCGGGTCGAGTTGTAGACGTGGTCCCCGGTGTTCAGCATCCCGGAATAGGCGCGGATGAAGGTGAGGTGCCCCACGAAGGGGTCGTTCATGATCTTGAAGGCCAGCGCGGAAAACGGCGCCGCATCGTCGGGGCCGCGCTGGACGACCGACTCGTCCCTGGGGTCGATCCCGCTGACCGGGGGGATGTCCGCCGGCGAGGGGAGATAGTCGACCACGGCATCGAGCAGCGGCTGCACGCCCTTGTTCCGGAAGGCGGACCCGCAGACGACGGGCACGATTTTCAGGCCGATCGTCGCCAGGCGGATCGCCTCGACCAGCTCGCCGACCTCGACCTCCTGTCCGTTCAGGTATTTCTCGAGCAGCTGGTCGTTCACGTCCGCGACGGATTCCATGAGCGTTTCCCGCGCGGCGGAGACCGCCTCCCGGAGGCTCTCCGGGATCGGCTCCTCGTGGTACTTGGCGCCCAGCGTGTCCTCGTCCCAGACCACGGCCTGCATGCGCACCAGGTCGATGATCCCCCGGAACCCCTCTTCCTTCCCGAGCGGCAGCTGGACCGGCACGGGGTTCGCCGCCAGCCGCTCCTTCATCATCCGGATGCAGCGGTCGAAATCGGCCCCGGTGCGGTCCATCTTGTTGACCATCGAGAGGCGCGGAACGCCGTACTTGTCGGCCTGCCGCCACACGGTTTCCGACTGGGGCTCGACGCCGGCCACCGCGTCGAACACGCACACCGCGCCGTCCAGGACGCGCAGCGACCGCTCCACCTCGATGGTGAAATCCACGTGCCCGGGGGTGTCGATGATGTTGATCCGGTGGCCCTTCCAGAAGCAGGTGGTCGCGGCGGAGGTGATGGTGATCCCCCGTTCCTGCTCCTGCTCCATCCAGTCCATCGTCGCGGTTCCTTCGTGGACCTCCCCGAGCTTGTGGGAAACGCCCGTGTAGTACAGGACCCGCTCCGTCGTGGTGGTCTTCCCGGCGTCGATGTGCGCCATGATCCCGATGTTCCGGGTTTTCTCCAGCGGGGTGATTCTGGCCACGAAAGCTCTACCTTTCCTTCCTTTGCCGCCTGCGGGCTACCAGCGGTAGTGCGCGAAGGCCTTGTTGGCCTCGGCCATCTTGTGGGTGTCTTCCTTCTTCTTGATCGTCGTGCCGCGGTTGTTGAAGGCGTCGATCAGCTCCGCGGAGAGCTTCTGCACCATGGTCTTTTCCCCCCGGCTCCGCGCGAAGTCGACGAGCCAGCGGATCGAAAGCGAAAGCCGGCGGTCGGGGCGGATCTCGACGGGGACCTGGTAGGTCGCTCCCCCGACCCTCCGGGACTTGACCTCGATGATGGGCTTCGCGTTCTCGACCGCCTTCTTGAGGACGACGACCGGGTCTTCCTTGGTCTTGTCCTTCATGATTTCCATCGAGCCGTAGACCACGTTCTCCGCGACGCGCTTCTTGCCGTCCTTCATGACCGCATGGATCATCTTCGCGACGAGAACGTCGCCGTACACCGGGTCGGAATCCACGACCCTCTTGGACACATATCCCCGCCTGGGCATGAGGTTCGCCTCCTCCTGCAGATGCCTGTCGATCCGAAACCGCAATCGCCCCTCCGGGGAGAACATCCTCCCCGTCGGAGCGAACCTTCCGTTCTTTTCACCCGTTCCGGCGGACCCGCCGGCAAAAGGTCGGTGCTGCCTCGTTCCGGTTAGGGAAAGCTATTTGGGTCGCTTGGTGCCGTACTTCGACCGCGACTTCCGTCTGTCCTGGACACCAACGGAATCCAGCTTTCCACGTATGATGTGATAGCGCACGCCGGGGAGGTCCTTGACTCTCCCCCCCCGGATCAACACGACCGAGTGCTCCTGCAGGTTGTGCCCCTCGCCCGGGATGTAGACGGTCACCTCGACCCCGTTGGTGAGGCGGACCCTGGCGACCTTCCGGAGGGCCGAGTTCGGCTTCTTCGGCGTCGTGGTGTAGACGCGGAGGCAGACTCCCCGCTTCTGCGGGCAATTGTCGAGCGCGGGGGAGTTGCTTCGCACCGCCGCCACTTCGCGGCCTTTCCGGAT
>JBLNFH010000036.1:0-3547 GCA_050263475.1 Deltaproteobacteria bacterium | reverse complement strand
CACCTCGACGGAATGGTTCCGGCGGTCGTCGACAAGGGGGATCGCCCCATCGGGTTGCTCGATCCCATCGACGGTCACACCGGTACCGCCGACCGCCTCGTGCCGTTGCAGGACGGCGATTTCGTAGACCGTCTCCCGAAACCGGTAGTACACCTTGAACCCCTTCCAATCCGCGGGGAGGCACGGAGTGATTCGAAGCTTGTTCACTTCCAGCCGGATCCCCAGGAGGGATTCCACGATCAGCCGGTACATCCAGCCGGCCGAGCCCGTGTACCACGTCCATCCCCCGCGGCCCTCGTGGGGGGAGAGCGCATAGACGTCCGCCGCGACGACGTACGGCTCCACCTTATAGGTTGCAACTCCCTCCGGTGACCTCGCATGGTTCACCGGGTTGATCATCGCCAACAGTTCCCACGCATGCCGGTGGTCTCCCAACGCGGCGAACGCCATCGCCGCCCAGATCGCCCCATGGGTGTACTGTCCGCCGTTTTCCCTCACGCCCGGGACATACCCTTTGATATAGCCGGGGTTCAACTCCGACTTGTCGAACGGCGGGTCCAGGAGCTGGATCAGCGCATGGTCCCGGCGAACGAGGCGCCGATCCACCGCTTCCATCGCCATGCGCGAGCGCCCGGCGTTGCCTGCCCCGGACAGAACCGACCAGCTTTGCGCGATCGAATCGATCTGACATTCGGGATTGCTCCCCGACCCAAGCGGCGAGCCGTCGTCGAAGTAGGCCCGGCGGTACCACGCCCCGTCCCAGCCGTTCTGCTCGATCTTGAGGCGCACCTGATCCGCCTCTCTCCGGCAACGTTCCGCGAAGGACAGGTCGCCACGCGTGCCGGCAACCTCGGCGAACCGCAGGAGCACTTCATAAAGGAAAAATCCCAGCCAGACGCTTTCGCCTTTACCGTGTATGCCGACAAGGTTCATGCCGTCGTTCCAGTCGCCGGAGCCCATCAGCGGCAGGCCGTGTTCCCCGGTCGCAAGGCCCCTCAGGATGGACCGCATGCAATGTTCGTACAAACTTGCCGCTTGTTCCGACCGTCCGGGCAGATCGTAATACGAGTCCTCCTCCGGGTTCACCGGGCGGCCTTCGACGAAGGGGACGGGTTCGTCCAACACCCCGGTGTCCCCGGAGTTCATCACGTAGCGGCAGGTCGCCAGCGGCAGCCAGAGAAAATCGTCCGAACAGTGCGTGCGCACGCCCCGCCCCGAGGGGGGATGCCACCAATGCTGGACATCTCCCTCGGGGAACTGACGGGACGCGCAGCGGAGCAAGTGCTCCCGCAGGAGGTGCGGCTCGGCGTGGACCAGCGCCATTGCGTCCTGCAACTGGTCGCGAAATCCGAACGCGCCTCCCGGCTGGTAGTATCCGCTCCGCGCCCAAAGACGGCACGCCAGAGTCTGGTACAGAAGCCAGCCGTTGGCCAGGACGTCGAGGGACGGGTCGGGGGTTTCCACATGGACTGCGCCGAGGGTGTGATTCCAATACTGCCAGACCGTTTCGAGTACCCCACGCGCCGTAGAAGACCCGCGGAAGCGATGCGCCAGGTTCCGGGCGTCATCGGCGTCTCGCCCTGCGCCGAGGGTGAAGACGATCTCGCGCTCTTGACCGTCGGCCAGTTCGAAGGGAACCTGGATCGCGGCGCAGGGATCCAGGGCGGCCCCTGCCTTGCCCGAAAGCCGCGCCCGGCTCATGACGGCCGGGCTCCGAAGCGTGCCGTTGCGCCCAAGGAACTCCGTCCGGTCGCCGCTTACGGTCCGAATCGCTTCGTCCACGTCGAAAAAGGCGACCCGGCCGGCGAACTCCGAGTTGTAAGGATTCCGTGCGAAGAGCGCTCCGCTGTCGGGGTGGACTTCGGTGACCACGTGCATGGCCGATTTCGGCCGCAGGTCTCCCAGCACCCATTCCACGTATCCCGTGGCGGAGAGACGGCGGGATCGGCCGGACACGTTTCGCACTTTCAACACCGTGAACTTGACCGGCGCGTCCAGGGCCACGTAAACCCACATCTCCGAGCGGATGCCTCTCTCCGTGTGCTCGAAGACGCTGTAGCCGAATCCGTGCCGGGTGACGTACGGCGTCTCCCCTCGGGTGGGCAGCGGCGTCGGGGACCAGTAGCGGCCGCTCTCTTCGTCACGGAGGTAACAGGCTTCTCCGCTAGAGTCGCTCACCGGGTCGTTGCCCCAGGGAGTGAGGCGGAACTCGTGGGCATTCTCGCTCCAGGTGCAGGCGGGACCGCTCTCGGAGAGAACGGTTCCGAAGTTCGGGTTCGCCAGTACATTCACCCACGGAGCCGGCGTCAGTTGTCCGCGCGCGGTCGTAATCACGTACTCGCGCCCATCCGGCGTGAATCCCCCCAGCCCGTTGAAGAGGATCAGGTCGCGGGGGGACAGCTCGGCGGACTCCGGGGGTTCCGCGCGATGGGTTCTGGCAGGCGTAAAGGGCGGGACCAGCACTTCCGTCGGCCGGCGACGGTGGATCTGGTCCCACAGCGTCCCCCGGTTGTCGGTGAGGATGACTCGAGCGACGGTCTGCAGCAAAACGCGGTCCTCGTCCGATATCTGCTCCGCGAGTCTTACAAAGATGCCGCCCGGTCGATCGGTCACGTTGGCCTCGATGCCCGCGGCGATCAACCCCATGATCTGGTCGTGGAGCAGTTGCCGGTAGCCGGCGTGATCTTCATTCCAGATCACCAGGTCCACCGCCAGCCCTTTCAAGCGCCAGTACGCGTGGGCCTGCACGAGTTGGCGCACCAGGTCGATATTTGCCGGGTCCGCGATCTGCACCAGCACGATCGGCAAATCGCCGGAAATGGAATAGCCCCACAGGCCGGATTGCCCGCGGCGGTTCTTGACAAGAACGCCCGCGTCGGCGCGCAGGGAGGAACTGGCGTAGATGATGGAGCCGGCGAGGTGCCCATAAAGTTGCGCGTCGGCCTCCGTGGCATTGAGCTGCTGCAGGACCACCTGTCCGTGCGTCCAGGACAGGTCGAAGGCGCGATCCGCGAGTCGCCGATCCTGGTATTTTCCGACAAGGATCAACGCGGCGTCGCGGGTTTCGCAGGCGCCGGAGACGATGTCGATCGTCGCCGATTCTCCCGGATCGATCGTGATCCGATGGCGGATAGCGACAATCGGGTCGAGAACGGAGCCCTGGGTGCCCGAGAGCGCCGCGGATCCTCTCATCGCCTGCGGATCGGCGACCGTGTTTCCGCGGCCGACGAACCGCAGGCGGTCCGTCTCATAAGAAACTTCCCCGGCTTCCCCCCCGTGCACGGCAATCAGGTGAAACATCCACGGCACCGCCTCCTCGAGGGAGCGGGGCCGGCGGGTGCAGAGGATTGCATGGCGCTGGGGGAGGATCTCCGTCTGGGCAAATAGGTTGCTGAACGCCGGGTGCAGCGCGTCCGCGGCAGGCGGCGCGAGAACGACTTCCGCGTAGCTCGTCACGTCGATCGCCCTGCGCCTCCGCGAGCGGTTGGTGATGCGGATCCGGCGCAGCTCGACGTCGTCCTCCGGGGAGACGGCGATCTCCGTATGC
>JBLNFH010000035.1:0-7322 GCA_050263475.1 Deltaproteobacteria bacterium | reverse complement strand
CCGCTGGCCAACACCTTCGTGATCGCCGCCGTCAGCGTCGTCTTCCCGTGATCCACGTGGCCGATCGTCCCCACGTTCACGTGCGGCTTCGTGCGCTCAAATTTCTGCTTGGACATGGCTTTGCGCTCCTCCAGGAAAAATGGTGTCGGCCAATGTGGAGCCCACGAGCAGGATTGAACTGCTGACCCCGTCCTTACCAAGGACGTGCTCTGCCGACTGAGCTACGTGGGCATATTTTCCGCCGGAAACAGTGGAGCGGGCGACGGGAATCGAACCCGCGACCAACAGCTTGGAAGGCTGTGACTCTGCCAACTGAGTTACGCCCGCCCTTTCCGGAACCTTACAAATTTATATAGATAAATCGAGCGTGTCAACCTCTTCCGTGACCGCCGGGGGGCCTGTCCGATACCCTGCCGGGGGCTCCGGGGGCGGAGCGGCGAGGAAAAAACATGGTGGAGGGGGGAGGATTCGAACCTCCGTAGGCGCTGCCAGCAGATTTACAGTCTGCCCCCTTTGGCCGCTCGGGTACCCCTCCCTGATTCCATCCTGGAGCCGACGAGAGGACTTGAACCTCCAACCATCTGATTACAAATCAGATGCTCTACCGTTGAGCTACGTCGGCGCACCTTCTTCCGCCGCGAATCCGGAAACTTTGAATTTGATACCATTAACGGGACGATGTCAACGTTTTTCGACGCAATAACGAAAGCGATACCGGCTGCGCCGCCTCGGAGGCGGACATCGCCATACCTCCCTGTGCAGGGCGCCCTTTTTGAAGGCGCTTGCCTCCGGGGGGTCCGTGCTCGATCGCCGCCTGCGGCTCCCCGGCTACGCCCAGTAAACGTGCGTCGCGATCCTCTCCCAGTGTTCATCGATTCCTGCCTCATCAAGGCCGCTTCTTTTTCCAAGAAAGGCGAGGGCTCCGCCGGTTCCGCCGCGGCGTCTCCTGCGCCGCACCCCCCGGCGGCTGCGCCTTCCGTCCAGGGCGCATATCTGCAGGCTGCTTTCCCTGCCTGCGCCAGATGACGCAGCGGAGGCTTCATCGCGTCGGCATGTGGAGCGAGGTTCCGATTGCGGCGAGCGGAACCTGCAGCGAGCGGGCGCAGGTCGCGAGCGTGGCTGCGAGGAAGTCCTCCGCGAGGAAGCAGGCGAATCCCAGGGAATGGAGCCGACCGAGGTTTCGCTAACGCTCCTTCGCCATGAGCGTGCGCAGGTGGAAGGCGAGGATGCCGGAGGCGACGCCGACGTTGAGGGAGTCGACGCCGGGCTCCATCGGGATGCGGACGGAGCCGTCGCATTTCTCGCGGACGAGCTTCCGGATCCCGTGCTCCTCGCTTCCCAGCACGATCCCCGTCCGGGAGGCGGGTTTCATGGCGGAGATGCCGGTTTCCCCCTCCCCCGTCGCGGCGTAGAGCCAGAACCCCTTCTCCTGGAGCGTCTCCACCGTCCGTGCCAGGTTGGTCACCAGCACGACGGGCACGTGCGCCGCGGCCCCTGCCGAAGCCCGGAATACCGCGGCCGTCACCGGGCAGGACCGGTCCTTGGGAACGATGACCCCGTTCCCTCCGAACGCGCGGACGTTGCGCAGGATGGCCCCCATGTTCTGCGGGTCGGTGATCCCGTCCAGCAGGAACGCAAGGGCGCGGGCGGGAAGCGCGTCCAGCCACTCCGCCAGGTCCGCGTAACGGAATTCGGCCGTCTCGACGGCGATCCCGGGCCCCCCGCGGTCCCCCGTGCGCCGCTCCCATTCCTCTTTCGGGCACACCAGGCACGGGATGCCGAGAAGCGCCGCGCGGGCCGACAGGGCCTTCCGCGCATCCGGGGGCGCGGACTCGGAGAGCAGCACCCGGACGGGCTTTTGGCGCCCGGACGCGAGCATCTCCTCCACCGGATGCCTGCCGGTGACCCACATCGGGCTCAACCTGCCGCCATCCTCATCGGAGGGCGTTTCCCATCTCCGCCGCGAATTTCCGCGCCGCCGCCACGGGGTCGGCCGCCTTCGTGATCGGACGCCCGACGACGATGTAATCCGCGCCTGCGCGGACCGCGTCCGAAGGGGTCACCACCCGCTTCTGGTCGCCTGCGGCATCCTCGGGAAGCCGGACGCCCGGGGTGACCAGGACGGTCCCCTTCCCCACGCGGGCCCTCACGGCAGCCGCCTCGCGCGCGGAGCAGACGATCCCGCCGATCCCGGCCGCCACCGCCATTCCCGCGAGCCGCTCCACGGCTTCGGCCGCGGGCAGGGCGAATCCGACCGAGGCCAGGTCCGCGTCGTCCAGGCTGGTCAGCACCGTGACCGCGAGGATCGTCGTCCCGCTTCCGGCCGCCGCCGCCGCGGCCGCCGCCAGCATCGCCGTGCCGCCGCTTGCGTGGACGGTCGCGAACTTCACGCCCAGCGCGACGGCGGACCGGACCGCCCCGGCTACCGTGTTCGGGATGTCGTGGAACTTGAGATCCAGGAACACGTGCGCGCCGGCCGCGCGGATCTTTTCGACCAGGAGGGGCCCTCCCCGGGGGAAGAGCTCCATCCCGACCTTGAAGAGGCCGACTTCCCCCTTCAAGGCGGAAACGGCCGTCAATGCGGCCTCCGGGGAATCGGTGTCCAGCGCAACGATGATCCGCTCTTTCACGGTGCGCACTCCTTTTTCTTCGCTTCCACCGCCGCCGCCACGGTCTCCACGACGCGGGCGATCTCCACCCGGTCGGTGTCCCCGCTCATCCGGTCCCGGACCTCCGCGCATCCCGCCGCGAAGTTCTTCTCCCCGAAGGTCACCCGCAGGGGGATGCCGCACAGGTCGGCGTCCTTGAACTTGATCCCCGGCCGCTCGTCCCGGTCGTCCAGGAGGACTTCGATTCCCCGGCCGGAAAGCTCCTTCGCCACCCGCTCCGCCTCGGCGACCAGCCCCGGCTGCTTCATGTTCACGGGGACCACCGTAACCTCGAAGGGCGCGATCGAGATGGGCCAGAGGATGCCGTCGGCGTCGTTGTGCTGCTCGATGGCGGCCGCCGCGGTGCGCCCGACGCCGATCCCGTAGCAGCCCATCACGACCGGCTGCTCCTTCCCCGCGGCGTCGAGGTAGTTCGCGGAGAGCGCCTTGCTGTACTTCGTGCCGAGCCGGAAGACGTGGCCCACCTCGATCCCCCGGGAAAAGCGGATCGCGCCGCCGCACCGGGGGCACCGGTCCCCTTCCGCCACCAGCCTCAGGTCGGCATACGTCTCCGGCGAAAAATCCCTTCCCGGGACCACGTCCACGAGGTGGGCGTCCTTTTCGTTGGCGCCCGTCGCCCCCGCCCCGATCGCCCGGACGGAGTGATCGGCCACGATCCGCACCGGGAGGCCCACCGGCCCCGCATACCCGGAGGGAGCCCCGGTCAGCGCCCGCACGCGGTCCTCTGCGGCAAGGCGCACCCATTCGGCCGTGAGGAGGTTCTTGACCTTGACCTCGTTCACCTCGTACCGGCCGGATACCAGGACCGCGACGTCCCCCTTGTCGGTCTCGAACAGAAGCGTCTTGATCAGGTCCCCGGGATCGATCCCGAGGAACCCCGCCACTTCTTCGATCGTCCGCTTCCCGGGGGTGGAGATCCTGCGGGCCGCGCCGATCCTGTCGCCGCCCCGGCCGGGCCGTTCCGCGGGGGGGGCACATTCCGCCTTCTCGACGTTCGCCGCGTATTCGCACGCCTCGCAGGAGACGATGGCGTCCTCGCCGGAGTCCGCGATCACCATGAACTCGTGGGAGCTGCTCCCCCCGATCGCGCCCGTGTCCGCCTCCACCGCCCGGAACTCCAGGCCCATCCGCCGGAAGATGCGGCAGTACGCCTCGTACATGCTCCGGTACGATTCCGCCGCCCCCTCCTCGTCCGCGTCGAAGGAGTAGGCATCCTTCATGAAGAACTCCCGCCCCCGCATCAACCCGAACCTCGGGCGGATCTCGTCCCGGAACTTGTCCTGGATCTGGTACAGGTTCACCGGAAGCTGGCGGTACGACCGGATCTCCCGGCGGACGAGATCGGTGATGACCTCTTCGTGGGTGGGACCCAGGCAGAACTCCCGGTCGGCCCGGTCCTTGAACCGCAGCAGCTCCTTGCCGTACGCGTCCCAGCGGCCGCTCTCCTTCCACAGCTCGGACGGGATCACCGCGGGCAGGAGCACTTCGTGCGCCCCGGCGCGGTCCATCTCCTCGCGGATGATGCGTTCCACCTTGCGCAGGACGCGAAGCCCCGCCGGGAGGTAGGTGTAGATGCCCGACGCCACTTTCCGGATCATCCCGGCGCGCAGCATCAGCCGGTGGCTTGCGACCTCCGCGTCGGAAGGGGTCTCCTTCGTGGTCGGCATGAGGTACCGCGAGTACCGGATCAATGCGGTCTCCTTCCCGAAGCGGCCAGGCGCTTCGCCAGGCGGACCACCTCCGCGACGATCTCCGTTTCCCTCACCTTTTTCACGATCTCCCCCTTCACGAAAATCAATCCTTCCCCCTTGCCGCCCGCAACCCCCACGTCGGCCTCTCTCGCCTCTCCCGGCCCGTTGACCGCGCACCCCATGACCGCCACCTTGAGAGGCTCCCGGAGATCGGCAAGGCGCCGTTCCACCTCCCTCGCGATCCCCGCGACGTCGATCGATACCCTGCCGCACGTGGGGCAGGAGATGAAATCCGGCCCCCTCTCCCGAAGCCCCAGGCTTTTCAGAATCTGCCACCCCACCCGCACTTCTTCCTCGGGGGGGCCGGTGAGCGAGACGCGCAACGTGTCGCCGATCCCGTCGGAAAGGAGAATCCCGATGCCGACCGCCGATTTCACGGTCCCGGAGAACATCGTCCCCGCTTCCGTCACCCCGATGTGGAGCGGGTAGTCGAAACGCCGGGAAAAGAGGCGGTACGCCTCCACGGTGGTGACGACATCCGAGGCCTTGAGGGAGAATTTCAGCCGGGTGAAGCGGGCCTTTTCGCAGAACCGGACCCATCGGGCCGCGCTTTCCGCCAGCGCCCGCGGGGTCGGCCCCCCGTGCTTTTCCAGGAGGTCCTTTTCCAGGGATCCCGCATTCACCCCGATCCGGACGGGGATCCCGTTCGCCCGCGCCGCCCGCAGCACTTCGCGGGTCCGCTCCTCCCCGCCGATGTTGCCGGGGTTGATCCTCAAACCATCCGCCCCCGCGTCCGCGCAGGCGATGGCGATGCGGTGATGGAAGTGGATGTCGGCGATCACGGGCACCGGGGAAGCCGCCCGGATCTTCCGGAACGCCTTCGCTGCGGCGTCGTCCGGCACCGCGGCGCGGACGATCTCGCACCCTTCGCGCGCAAGCGACCGGATCTGCGCCACCGTCGCCCGCACGTCCCGGGTGTCCGTATTGGTCATGCTCTGGACGGAGATCGGCGCGCCGCCCCCCACGGCGACGTCGCCTACGCGGATGCGGCGGGTCTTCCTTCGGTTCTCCATGATGGCCAATACTATAGACGAGAGGGGAAAGCCCCGTCGATTCCCTTTTTCATGTTTTCCCCGGATCTGCCGCTTCACGGCGCATCACCGCGGACCGGTCTCCTCCCATTTCAAAATTCGCGGTCGGCGGTCCGGGGAGGGGAGCGTCCGATACCGGATTTCGGCTCTCACCCGGAATCCCGATCCGGGGTCGCCGGAGACGCTGCCCTCGGAAACCAGGGCGTAATCCTCGTATCCGGAATCCTCGCCGGAGGCGGTTTTCTCTTTACCGCCCCCGGTCCTGCGGGAGGTCACGGAGTACCGCCCCGACGCCATCGGCCCGACCGGCATGCTCCGGACGTACGGGGCGGGGCCGGAAAACACCTTGGGGAGGCAGGCGATCGCCGCGTGCGCTCCCGCCCTTGCCAGATTTCTCGCCACGGCCGCGTGGTACTGCTGCTGGGAAACCTCTCCCACGGATACGGGCAGCGACACCGCGTACATCCCCGCCGCGCTGAGCAGGACGAGCAGCAGCATCGCGAAGACGATCGCGCTGCCCCGGCGGTTGCCCATGCCGTCAACGATCGACATCGGCCCGCTGCGTGACGAGGACCACCTGCCGCCACGCCCCCCTTCCCTGCCGCCAGCAGCACCAGACCGAGATCGTCTTGAGCGAGGGGATCCCGGCGTCCGGCGTCACCTGCCATACGTTGTAGTAGGTCGTTCCCTGGACGGAGACCGCGTCTCCTGCCGCGGTGGACAGGCGGGAAAAAGCCGGGGAGATTCCTTCGGGCCCCTGAAGAAAACCGTCGGGGGGAGAGGACCGCAGTCCGCTCCAGGGTGCATCCCCGAGCCGGTCCAACGCCGCCTGCGCCAGGGTAGTCGCCGTGCGGAGGTTCGAAACGGCAACCGGATTCCGGGCGGAAATCGCGGTGAGCTGCACCATCGCCAGGCCGAAGACGCCGATGGAAAGGATCAGCAGGGCGATGAAGATCTCCAGGAGGGAGAATCCCCCCTCCCGTCTCCTGCGTGAACTCTTCAATCCCCCGATCCCGACTTTTTTCCCGCGCTACCTGGAAGGCACGGGAGGCTGTTCCGTAACCGTCACCGTGAAGCGGGCTGTCGCTTCCCCCCCGGACCCGTCGGACACCGTGACGGTGAAAGGAACCCTTCCGGGAGTCCCGGGCGGGGTTTTCCATCGCACCCATCCCGTCGCCCGGTCGATATGCATTCCGGCCGGAGCGTCCTTTATGGAGTATGCAAGGGTGTCCCCATCCGCGTCGGATGCCCTTACGTGAAACGTCACGCCGTCGTCCCGTACCTGGAACTGCTCCTGCCCCTCGATGACCGGGGGGGTATTCGTGATATCGCGGGAAAGTGTCGCCGCTTTTCCACGGCCCTCCTCGTCAAAGGGAACGATCGTCACGCCGACTTTATCTCCCCGCTTCACCGGCGTCTCCATCCGGTTTCCTGTGCCCGCCGGCGCTCCGTTTTTTTGCCAGGAGATCTCGAGCCGCACCGGGTCACCATCGGCGTCGTATCCTTCCGCTTCCACGCCGAGAACGCTTCCCTGCCGCCCATCCCCCAGGACAAACCGGATGGCACGGACCTCCGGGGGGGAGTTCCGCACGGTCACGACCTGGGAAAGGTAGGTTCCGCCTGCGCCGACGGCGCGCGCCTGGATCGAGTCCCCTTTCCGAAGGCTGGAAGTCTCGATCGCGGCGTCCCCGCTGCCTTGCGCCGCCTTGCCGTTCACCAGCCACTCGATCGTGGCTCCGGCCGGTAAAGAGGGGGGAAATGACAAGCGGACGGACGTTCCCCGGTGCACTTCCTCCGGGTGGATGCGCAATCCATTTCCCTTGACCATGGACGAATCGGGTTTGGCGGCGTCGGCCGGGGGCTCCCTCTCC
>JBLNFH010000034.1:0-7379 GCA_050263475.1 Deltaproteobacteria bacterium | reverse complement strand
GAGGCCCGGTTGTCGAACCCCTTTTTTCTTACCGGCGCAGCAGGTTTCATCGGGTCCCATGTAGCGCGAGCGCTGCTCCGGCGCGGCGACAGGGTCTTCGGGCTGGACAACTTCGACCCGTTCTACGACCGCGCGATCAAGGAACGGAACCTCGAGGGACTCCGAAGGTATCCGGGATTCCAGTTCCTCGAAGGGGACATCCGGGACGCGGCCTCCCTATCCGTGTGGGGAGCCGGGGAGTCTCCCGCGGCGCTGATCCACCTTGCGGCCAAGGCCGGCGTCCGCCCGTCCGTCGCCGATCCCGCCGGGTATGCCGACGTGAACGTCACCGGGACCGTCCGGGTCCTTTCCTGGGCGAGGGATCGATCCGTGCCCCGCGTCCTTTTCGCCTCCTCCTCCTCCGTATACGGGGGAAACACGAAGGTTCCCTTCTCGGAAGACGACTTCGTCGACCATCCCGTGAGCCCTTACGCCGCCACCAAGAAGGCCGGTGAGCTGCTGTGCCACACCTGGGCGCACCTGTACGGGATGAACATCGTCTCCCTCCGGTTCTTCACGGTCTACGGCCCGGGGCAGCGCCCGGAGATGGCGATCCACAAGTTCACGCGGCGCCTCCTCGAGGGGAGGGAGATCGAAATCTACGGCGACGGGACGACGCGCAGGGACTATACCTACATCGACGACATCGTCAGCGGGGTCCTGGGCGCGCTCTCCGCGCCTCACGGCTATCGCGTCTACAACTTGGGGGAATCCGCCACCATCTCCCTTGCCGACCTGGTCGCGCTTCTGGAACGCGCCACCGGCGTCCGCGCGAAACGGAAGGTCCTTCCCCCGCAGCCGGGGGACGTCCCCGTGACCTATGCCGATATCTCCCGGGCGCGGGCGGAGATCGGGTACGACCCGAAGACGCCCATCGAAGAAGGCATAAACCGGTTTGTCCAGTGGTATCGCGACCTTGAACCCATCCAACCCATGGAACCCTTACAAGGAGGCAAACGATGAAGATTACACTCTCTGTAATCAAGGCGGATATCGGCTCCATCGGAGGCCACATCCAGCCGAGCGCGCAGCTCCTCGAGGAAGTTCGCCGAAAGGTCGCGGAGCTTGGAAAATCCCTTCTGATCGACACGTACGTCGGGTACACGGGAGACGACATCGCGATCCTGATGACGCACACCCGCGGCCCGCTCGACGAGAAGGTCCACAAGCTTGCCTGGGACACCTTCCTCGCGGGCACGGAGGTCGCCAAGGCGCAGGGGCTCTACGGCGCCGGGCAGGACCTGCTGAAGGACTCGTTCTCGGGCAACGTGAAGGGGATGGGGCCCGCGGTGGCCGAATTGACGTTCGAGGAGCGTCCCAACGAGCCCTTCCTGCTGTTCGCCGCCGACAAGACCGACCCCGGGGCCTACAACCTGCCCTGCTATCTGGCCTTCGCCGACCCGATGCACTGCGCGGGACTGATCCTGTCCCCCAAGATGGGCGCGGGCTTCACGTTCCGGATCATGGACGTCGCGAATACGGACGGCGACCGGACCATCGACCTCAATGCGCCGGACGATCTCTACGACATCGCCGCGCTGCTGCGCGACCAGGAGCGGTTCGTCGTCGAATCGATCCGCTCCCGCGCGACCGGGGACATCGCGGCCGCCGTCAGCACGACCCGTCTGCACAACATCGCCGGGAAGTACACCGGGAAGGACGACCCCGTGATGCTCGTCCGCGTCCAGGGGAACTTCCCCGCCACCGGGGAGATCCTGTCGCCGTTCACCATCGGGCACCTCGTCGCCGGCTTCATGCGCGGCAGCCACCACGGGGCGCTGATGCCGGTGCCTCGGAACACGGGTACCTCCTTCTTCGACGGGCCGCCGATCGTTTCCTGCCTTGCCTTCTGCGTGAAGAACGGGAAACTGACGGAGCCGGCCGACCCCTTCGATCATCCCTATTGGGAATACGTGCGGACGAAGGTTTCGGCGAAGTCCGAGGACCTGCGGCGCCAGGGCTTCTTCGGCCCGGCCATGCTGCCGTACAGCGAGCTGGAATACGGAGGGATCGTGGACCGGCTGAAGAAGATGGACTCCCGGTTCCGCGTTGCAAAAGGCAAGGAAGAGGTCACGGCGTAACTGCCGGAAGGGCCTGGGGAGACGACGTGAAGGACGCCGCGGACATCCGGTTCGACTTCTCCCTGGTCCTGGAAAAAAACCTGCGCAGCGGCGACGGGTTGACCGCGGGGCAGCTCAGCAAGGCGCTCCGCCGGGCGGAAAAGGCCGCCCTCGCGGTCGCCCGGCGGCATGCGGGCGGGGAGATCGGCTTCCCCGACCTTCCGTTCCTCGAAAGCGAGGCGCGCCGCATTTCGCGGGATGCGGCGCGGCTGCGGAGGCGGTTCACCCATATGCTGGTCCTGGGGATCGGCGGATCCGCGCTGGGCGCGAAGGCCGTCCTGGAGGGGATCGGCGGTTCCGGCGCCCGGAAAGGGCTTGCGCTGGCCGTCGCGGACAACGTCGATCCCGACGCGTTTTTTCCGCTGTTGCGCTCCCATCCCATGAAGACCACGGTGGTCGTCGCCATCAGCAAGTCGGGCGGGACCGCGGAGACGAACGCCCAGCTTGCGCTGGCGGCCGACGCGCTGAAGAAGGCCAACGGGCGTTCGTGGAAGGACCACCTGATCCTGGTGACCGACCCGGAGAAGGGGTCCTTCCGGCGGATGGCGCAGGCGGAAGGGCTCGTTTCCTATCCCGTTCCCCCGAACGTGGGAGGAAGGTATTCGGTCCTGTCGGCGGTCGGGCTCCTTCCGCTGGCGGCAGCGGGGGTGTCCATCGAAAAACTGCTCCTGGGGGCCCGGTGGATGGAGGACCGGTTCCGCGGGAAAGAGCCGGAGGGCAACCCGGTCCTGTTCGCATCGGCGGTGTACGCCCATTACCTGCTGGCCAACCCCAAGGCGGTCCAGGTCTGGATGACGTACGGGGAGGGGCTTTCGCGGGTTGCGGAGTGGTGGCAGCAGTTATGGGCGGAAAGCCTCGGCAAGCTGCGGCCGGACGGCAAGCCGGTGGGGCAGACGCCAACGCGGGCGGTGGGGGTGACCGACCAGCACTCGCAGGTGCAGCTCTATCAGGACGGCCCTCCGGACAAGCTCTACACTTTCATCAAGTGGGCCAGGGGCAGGGAATCCGGAGCGGTGCCCCGCGCGGGATTCGCTCCCGGCATGGAGATGCTGGGCGGAAGGCCCTTGCGCGATCTTTTCGATGCGGAATTCGAAGGCACGATCGGCGCGTTGTGGAACGCGGGCCGGCCGATCGTACGGATCGAGCTCGGAGCCCGGGACGAGGTCCACATCGGCGCTTTCCTCCATTTCTGGGAATGGGTGACGGCCGTCGTGGGAGAGTGCGTAGGGATCGACCCCTTCGACCAGCCGGGAGTGGAAGAGGGGAAGAAGATCACCCGCGCCCTGATGGGGGAGAAGAGCGCGTCCGCGCTGCGGGAGCGATTCCTCCGGAAAATGAAACGCCGGACGCCCGCCGAAATCCGCTTCCGCGGAAACCGCTGAACGAAGTGGGAGGCCGGATCCATCTGCTCCCCGACGGGGTGATCAACCAGATCGCGGCCGGGGAGGTCGTCGAGCGGCCCGCCTCCGTCCTCAAGGAGCTCCTGGAAAACGCCGTGGATGCCGACGCCTCGCGCATCGAGGCGGAGGTGTCCGGGGCCTTCCCCTTCACGCTGCGGATTTCCGACGACGGGATCGGCATGACGCCGGAAGAGGCCGGGTTGGCGATCCGGCGGCACACGACCAGCAAAATCCGGACGGCCGAGGACCTGCAAAAGATCGGCACGTACGGGTTCCGGGGGGAGGCGCTTCCTTCGATCGCCTCGGTCGCAAGGGTGAGGATCGTGACGCACCCCGCGGGGCAGCGGATGGCGACGGAGCTTGCGGTCTCGGGAGGGACGGTCGAATCCATCCGGGAGATCGGCGCCCCCCCCGGGACCACCGTGGAGGTCTCGGACCTTTTCGGCAACGTGCCCGCGAGGAGGAAATTCCTCAAATCCCCGCGCACCGAGATGACCCGTCTGTGGGAGACCTTTCACATGGTGGCGATCCCGCGCGAAGGGATCTTCTTCCGGATGTCCGACGGCAGGGGGGAGTTTTCCTACGAAACCGGGGAATCGCGGGCCTCGCGGGCCCTCCGGCACGCCGGGGAGGACGGAAAGTATCTCGTCCCGCTCGAGTTCACGTCGCCCTTTTTCCGCATCACCGGCTGGGCGGGCCTTCCCCATCTTTCCCGGTTCGGGGCCTCCGGCATCTCCTTCTTCGTCAACGGCCGGCATTTCCGCGACCGCGTGGTGTTCGCCGCCGTCAAGGAGGCCTACCGGGGGATCCTTCCCCCCGACCGGAATCCCGTGGTCTGCATCTTCATCGAGTGCGATCCGGGCGAGGTCGACGTCAACGTCCACCCGTCCAAGACCGAGGCCCGTTTCCGGTACGCCCGCGCGCTGAACGAGCTGGTCCGCCATGCGATCGGCGCCGCGATCGGGGAGCCGGTCACCCTTTCCTCTCCCGCGCGGGGTGTGCAGCCCGGGGACGATGCTCGCGAAGGGGACATGCCCTCGGGATCCCCGGCGTACGCGGCCGGTCTTCCGTTCGGCGAGGGGGGGGGCCAGCCGCTACCGTTGCCCGGGGTGGGCGCAATGCAGCCGCCTGCCGGGTTTTTCGCATCGCTTGCACCCGTCGCCCAGGTCCTGGGGACGTACATCGTCTGCGAAGGGGAGGGGGAAGTCGTGATCGTCGACCAGCATGCCGCGGACGAGAGGATCGTCTTCTCGCGGCTCAAGGACGCCCTGCTCGGCGGGGACGCCTCCGCGCAGCGATGGCTCGTGCCGCAGGTGGTCTCCCTCCCCGGGGCGGCGGTCCGGGAGCGGGCCGAGATCGAATCCTTCCTGTCCCGCGTCGGCTTCGTTTTCGAGCCGCTGCCCGGGGGGACATTCAAGATTCTGGGAGGCCCCGCCCTCCTCGGCTACTTCGACGTCGACCGGTGGTGGAAAGACCTGTGCGAATTCCTGCTCTCGCAGGAAACGCTGCCGAAGGGGATCTTCGACGCCGACCGCGAGCTGTGGCGGATGGCCTGCCATGCCTCCGTGCGCGGGGGGGATCCCCTCGATAAGGAGGGGATGCGGGCCCTTCTTCGGGACCTGGACCGGGCGGTGGCGTTCCACAGCTGCCCGCACGGCCGCCCCGTGTGGGTGAAGTTCTCCGGCGCCGAGCTGGGGCGGATGTTCGGCCGCAGCTGAACGCGGACCGCGGGAACCGGCCAACGGGATGGAAGAGAACCGGCTCCTTGTCCTGTCGGGGCCCACGGCCTCCGGAAAAACCTCGCTGGCGCTTTTCCTTGCCCGCATCCTTCCCCTGGAGATCGTCAACGCGGATTCCCTCCAGATCTACCGCGGGATGGACATCGGCACCGCCAAGCCGTCGCTCGAGGAGCGCCGGGAAGTTCCGCACCACCTGGTCGACGTGGCGGACCCGGACGAGGAATACAACGCGGGGCGGTTCGTCGCGGAGGCCGAGGCGGCGATCCGCGGCATCCGGGGGCGCGGCCGACTCCCGCTGGTTGCCGGCGGCACCGGCCTGTATATCCGGGCGCTGCTGCGCGGCCTGGATCCCCTCCCGAGGGACGACGCGGTCCGCGCGCGGCTTGCCCGCCGCTGGGAGGAGGAAGGCGGGGAGGCGCTGTTTTCCGAGCTGCGGTCGGTCGACCCCGTATCCGCGGCGGCCGTTCACCCGTCGGACCGGGTTCGCGTGCTGCGCGCCCTGGAGGTGTCCGAGATCGCGGGGAAGCCCCCCAGCGCGCTGAAGCGCCGTTGGGATGGCGCGGCCGCGAAATACCGGATCCTGTTCCTCGTAATTTCCGCGAATCGGGAGCGGCTGTACCGTCGCATCGACGCCCGGGTGGACGGGATGTTCCGGAAGGGGCTGGTCGACGAGGTGCGGGGGCTTCTGTCCCGCGGGTACTCCCCGGGATTGAAGCCGATGAAGGCATTGGGATACCGGCATGTCGTGTCCCACCTTCACGGCGGCGTCCCGCTCCCCGAGGCGATCGAGGAGATGAAGCGGGATACCCGCAGGTATGCGAAGCGGCAGGTCACGTGGCTCCGAAGGGAGCCGGATGCGGTCTGGATCGATCCGGACAGCGGCCTTGCGGCCGCGCTTGAAATTGCCAAAAAGCACTTGTTTTAACCGATAGATTGGCCTACATTTAGTGTTTACCCCGGACAAGGAGAGCGGATGATCCTTCAATATCTCGATTTCGAGAAGCCGATCATCGACCTGGAGAGCCGCCTGGAGCAGCTTCGACGGATCGACGACGGCAACGACAAGAATCTCCGGGAGGAGGTCGCCAGGCTCGACAAGAAGATCGGCAAGATCCGCAAGGAAATCTTCTCCAACCTGACCCGCTGGCAGATAACGCAGTTGGCGCGTCATCCGAATCGGCCTTATATGCTCGATTATGTAAACCTTTGCTTTAAGAATTTCCTGGAGATCCACGGCGACCGCGCGTTCCGCGACGACCCTCCCGTCGTCTGCGGATTTGCGGAGCTCGAGGGCGAACGGGTGGTGATCATCGGCCAGCAGAAGGGGAGGAACACCACCGAGAAGATCCGGCGCAACTTCGGGATGGCGAACCCCGAAGGGTACCGCAAGGCGCTCAGGGTAATGAAGCTGGCCGAGAAGTTCCGCCTGCCCGTCATCACGTTCATCGACACGCCGGGCGCCTTCCCCGGACTCGGCGCGGAGGAGCGGGGGCAGTCCGAGGCGATCGCCCGGAACCTGCTCGAGATGGCGCGGCTCGAAACTCCGATCGTCGTGGCGGTGCTCGGCGAGGGGGGAAGCGGCGGCGCCCTGGCGCTCGGGGTGGGGGACGAGATCCTGATGATGGAATACGCGATCTACTCGGTCATCTCCCCGGAAGGGTGCGCCTCGATCTTGTGGCGCGACACCGCACGCGCGGAAACCGCGGCGGAGATGATGAAGATCACCGCCCCGGACCTCAAGAAATTCGGCGTGGTGGACCGGATCGTCCAGGAGCCCCTGGGCGGGGCGCACCGGGACCACAAGGCGGCCGCCGACGCGCTCAAGGTGGCGCTCGTGGAGACGCTATCCGCCCTGCGCGGCCTTTCCATCCAGCAGCTCCTGGACCGCAGGTACGCGAAGTTCCGCGACATCGGGCTGATCAAGCGGAAGGCAGGCGGCAACGGGTGACGGAGGACCGCCTGAGGGGACTGCGCGCGGAGATCGATCGGCTGGATGACGAGATCCTCTCCCTTCTCAACCGCCGGGCGCAGACGGTGATCGAGGTGGGGAAGCTCAAGTCGGAGAGGAACCTCCGCTTCTA
>JBLNFH010000033.1:0-6595 GCA_050263475.1 Deltaproteobacteria bacterium | reverse complement strand
GGATTGCGGGCATGTGCGGGAGATCCCCGTTTTCCCCTGATTTTCCCTTGCCAAGCGACAAGCGATCGTTGTAACATTCCTTTCTTCCGGGTCGAGGAATCTCCCAACAGGGGAAGCGGTGTGACCAGACTCAAGCTATTTTCGGGAACCGCCAACATCGAGTTGGCGAAACAGATCTGCGCGTTCCTTTGCATCCCCCTGGGTGCCGCCGAGGTCAAGCGCTTCAGCGACGGCGAGATCAACGTGGAGATCCGCGACAACGTCCGCGGCGTGGACGTTTTCGTCGTGCAGCCCACCTGCCCGCCGGTGAACGACAACCTGATGGAGCTGCTGATCCTGATGGACGCGCTCAAGCGCGCTTCGGCGAAACGGGTGACGGCGGTCATTCCCTATTACGGGTATGCCCGGCAGGACCGGAAGGTGATTCCCCGGGCGCCGATCACCGCCAAGCTGGTGGCGGACCTCCTGACGGCCGCGGGGGTCTCGCGCGTCCTCACGGTGGACCTGCATGCCGGCCAGATCCAGGGTTTTTTCAATATCCCGGTGGACCATCTGTATGCCGCGCCGGTGATGCTGGATTACATCAAGGGCAACTACAAGGATGACATCGTCATCGTATCTCCCGATGCCGGCGGCGTGGAACGGGCGAGGGCCTTCGCCAAGAGGCTCAATACCTCGATCGCGATCATCGACAAGCGCCGCGTGGCCCCCAACGTGGCCGAGGTGATGAATATCATCGGCGCGGTGGAAGGCCGGACGACGGTCCTGCTCGATGACATGGTGGACACCGCGGGGACGCTGGTCCATTCGGCCGAGGCGCTGCGGAAAAAAGGGGCCAAGCGGGTGTTCGCCGCGGCCACGCACGGGGTGCTCTCGGGGCCGGCGATCGAGCGGCTCGAGAAGTCCTCGATCGAGGAGCTGGTGATCACGGACACGGTTCCGCTGGGAGCCAAGGCGTCGTGCGGGAAGCTTCGGGTCCTGTCGGTGGCGGGACTCCTCGGGGAAGCCATCAAGAGAATCCACTTCCAGGATTCCGTAAGCTCGCTGTTCGTTTAGGAGGAGAGAGGAAATGGCCATGATGGAACTTGCGGCGGCCCGCCGCGTGAGCACCGGCAAGGAGAAGAACCGGAAACGCCTGTTCCAGGGGAAGGTTCCGGGGGTCATATACGGCAAGGGGATCGAGACGAGGCCGCTCGAATTCGAGCGGCGCGACCTGGAGAAGTTCCTCGTCACCGCGCAGCGGGGCACCGTGGTGGTCAAGGTGAGCGTCACGGACGACGCCGGCGCGAAGGAGGCCTTCGCGGTATTGAAGGACGTCCAGACCGATCCCGTCACCGACCGGGTCATCCACGTGGACTTCTACGAGGTGGCCCTCGGGCAGAAGTTCCGGATCGAGGTGCCGCTCAAGCTTCGGGGAAAGGCGGCGGGGATCGAGCTGGGGGGCGTCCTCGAGCAGGTCGTCCGCAGCCTCGAGGTCGAGTGCACCCCGGACAGCGTGCCGGAGTTCATCGAGATCAGCGTCGCCCATCTGGGGATCGGGCAGTCGCTCCACCTGGGAGACGTCGTGTTCCCCGAGGGCGTCACGCCCCTGGAAAAAGACATGAAGATGACCGTCGCCTCGGTCCACACGCCGAAGGTCGAGGAAGTGGTCACCGCGGCGCCGGAGGAAGGCGCGGAAGCGGCGGAAGGCGCCAGTGTTGCGGAACCTGCGGAGAAGGAGAAAGAGAAAGCCTAGCCGCCCGGAACTCCTGGTCGTCGGGCTGGGGAATCCGGGGCGCAGGTACGCCGGGACGCTCCACAACGCGGGGTTCCTTGCGGCGGACCGGCTGGCGCGCTCCCTGGGGATACGGATCGCCCGGGAGGGGGAGCTCGAATGGGGGATCGGCGACGCCGAAGGCGTTTCCATCCTCCTGGCCCGGCCGCAGGCCTACATGAACCGGAGCGGCGTCGCCGTGGCGGCGGCCTACCGGGAGTACGCGGAATCGCCCGACGACCTGATCGTCCTCCACGACGATCTGGACCTTCCCGCCGGCCAGGTGAGGCTGAAGCGCGGCGGCGGGACCGGCGGGCACAACGGGTTGCGCTCTTTGCAGGAGGAACTTGGGACGCTGGGGTTTTTGAGGGTCCGGATCGGGATCGGACGGCCCCCCGAGGGGGTCGATCCCGCGGACTTCGTCCTCTCCCCCCCGTCCCCGGAAATCCGGGATCTTTTCCTCGACGGCGTCGCATCCGCCGGCGTGGCCGTTTGCGACATCCTGCGGGACGGTTTCGACAAGGCGATGACGCGATGGAACGCCCGGCGCCCCAAAACCCCTCCGCCCGATGCGGAGGGCAACATACTCCTTGCTCCCGGCGAAGCGTCCGGGGGATCTATCAGCCGAAAGGAGGCTACGAAGCACAATGCCGAAAAAGTATGAAACCGCCATCCTGTTCGATCCGGAGCTCCCGGAAGAACAGCGGAAGGAGTTCCTCGCCAAGCTCGCGGGAGTGATCGCTTCCTACCGGGGGGAGGTCCTCAAGCAGGACGACTGGGGGAACCGGAAGCTGGCCTACCAGATCGGGAAGAGGGTCAACGCGTACTACACCTTTCTCCTGTACACGGGAAACCGCGGGGTCGTCGAGGAGGTCGAGCGCAACATCAAGATCTTCGACGGGATCCTGCGCCACCTGACCTCCCGGGTGGAGGTCGAGCTGAAACCGAAGACTGCCGCGGCTCCCGCCGCCGGCGAGGCTCCGTCGCCTCCGGAAGGGCAGCCTTCCGGAGGGGATGCGCCGCCCGCCGCCCCCGCCTCGTAGCGGAAGGGAGAGCCCATGGTCACTTTCAACCGCGTCATCCTGGCCGGCAACCTCGTCCGGGACCCGGAGATCCGGTACCTTCCCTCCGGCACGTCCGTCACGAGCTTCGGCCTCGCGGTGAACTACCGGTACAAGCAGAACAACGAGCTGAAGGAAGAGGTGTCGTTCTTCGACATCGTCGTCTTCGGCAAGCAGGGGGAAAACTGCGCGGAGTACCTCTCCAAGGGGCGTCCGGTGCTGGTGGAAGGCAGGCTCCGGCAGCGCCGCTGGGAGTCGGAGGGGACCAAGAGGAGCAAAATCGAGGTGGTCGCGGACGGCGTCCAGTTTCTCGGGTCCCCCAGGAGCGGCGCGGGAGAAGGCGGCTCCGGGGGCGCACCCCCGCAGGGCGCCGAAACGCCGGATGAAGACATTCCGTTTTAACCGTCAAATAGAGAAAATATTCCAGGAGGAACGATAACGATGGCCATCCCGACGAGACCCCACCGGAACGGCCCCCGCGAGGGCGGCCCGGGAGGATCCAGGAAACGGTACGTCCGCAAGAAGTTCTGCCGGTTCTGCGCCGAAAAGGAGCTGCAGCTCGACTACAAGAACGTTTACATGATCAAGCAGTTCGTCTCCGAGCGGGGCAAGATCGTCCCGCGGCGCATCTCGGGCACCTGCGCCACCCACCAGCGGAAGCTGACCGTGGAGATCAAGAAGGCGCGCGCGGTGGCGCTGATCCCGTTCACCGCCACGCAGGTCCGGTAGGAGGGCGGCGAAGATGAAAGTCATCCTGCGGGAAGACGTGGAGAAGCTGGGGAAGGCGGGCGACGTCATCAAGGTCGCCGACGGGTTCGGCCGGAACTACCTCATCCCCAAACAGCTGGCCGTGCCGGCCAACGTGCGCAACCTGAAAGCCCTCGACCACGACCGGCGAGTCATCGAGGCGCGGGCGAAAAAGGCCCGCAAGGGCGCCGAGTCGCTGGCGGAAAAACTGGCGTCGGTCGCGCTGACCATTTCCGCCAAGGCGGGGGAGGAAGGGAAGCTTTTCGGGGCGATCACGTCGCGGGACATCGCGGACGCCCTGGAAAAGGCCGGCGTGCCGGTCGACCGGAAGACGGTCCTGCTGGCCGACCCGATCAAGCAGATCGGGGACTACAAGGTGAAGATCAAGGCGGGGACCGATCTCCAGCCCGAAATTTCCGTCAGCGTGGTGGCGGAATCTTAAGTGCAGAGTCTCGCAAATAACCTGGCATTCGAGCGCCGCTGCATCCGCTCCGGCTTCGTTGCGCTCCCTCACCGGACCCTAGCCGAGTCCGCCTCGGTCGCGCGCCTTGCCGGAGGCGGCGCATCGACGCTCTCGGTGCATCAGCCTATTTGCGAGACGCTGCACTAACGACCGTCCCGGAGGGGGGGTGTCCATGAACGGTTCGAGGCTGACGCCGGTTCCCGGCCCCGACACCTCCCTCATTCGCGTCCCCCCGCACAACCTCGCGGCCGAGCAGGGGGTCCTCGCCTCCATCCTGCTGAACAACGACCTCATGAACACCGCGGTGGAGATCCTCCGGCCGGAGGATTTCTACCACGGCGCCCACCGCGAGCTCTTCTCCGTGATGCAGGATCTGTACGAGCGGGGCCGCGCGATCGACCAGCTGACGCTCTCCTCGGCCCTGAAGGACCGCGGGATCGAGGCGGAAGTCGGGGGCCTCGCCTACCTTTCCGACCTCATCCAGAACGTCCCCACGACCGCCAACGTGGGGGACTACGCGCGCCTGGTCAAGAACACGTCGATCCTTCGGAAAACGATCGCCGTCGCCCAGCAGATCACCACCTCTGCCTTCCAGGGGATCGCCGAGGTCGACGACTTCCTGGACCGGACGGAGCAGGCGATCTTCGCCATCGCCGAGGAGAAGATCAAGCCCTCCTACTACACGATGTCCGAGATGGCCAAGGAGTCGATGCGGGAGATCGAGCAGCTCTTCGAGAAGAAGGAGCTGATCACCGGGGTCCCGTCCGGCTATCGCGATCTGGACCAGCTCACCTCCGGATTCCAGAACTCCGACATGATCGTCGTCGCGGCGCGGCCGGGCATGGGCAAGACCGCCTTCTGCCTGAACGTCGCGCAGAACGCGGCGATCCGCCACAAGACCCCCGTGGCCATCTTCTCCCTGGAGATGAGCCGCCAGCAGCTGGCCCTCCGGATGATCTGCTCGGACGCGCGCGTCAATTCCCAGAGAATGCGGCGCGGTTACCTGGCGCAGGACGAAATGAACCGGATCGTCGCCTCGGTCGGGAGGCTCTCCGAGGCGCCCATCTTCATCGACGACTCCGGTTCGCTGAGCGCGCTCGAGCTGCGGGCCAAGGCCAGGAGGCTGAAGAAGGACAAGCACATCGGCCTGCTGGTGGTCGACTACCTGCAGCTCATGCGGGGAACCTCGACCCGCAGCTCCGCCGACAACCGGGTGCAGGAAATCTCCGAGATCTCCCGGTCGCTCAAGGCGCTGGCAAAGGAGCTGAACATCCCGGTGATCGCCATCTCGCAGCTCAACCGGGGCGTCGAGAACCGAAATGATAAACGGCCTCAAATCGCGGACTTGAGGGAATGCGTCACGGGGGATACGCTGGTAATGACGACCGACGGCTGCCGGGCGCCCATCGGGAATCTCGTAGGGAAACAGGTGGACGTCTGGGCAATTTCGACCGAGGGACGTATCGTTCCGGCTCGGAGCGATCTGGTCTGGTCGGTGGGCAAGAAGCCCGTGACCCGAGTTACACTTTCAAGCGGCCGCACGATCCGCGCCACAGCCGACCACCGGCTCTACGGCGCGAACGGATGGGTGCGGGTGCGGGATCTCGAGCCCGGAGATCGCCTCGGCGTGGCCCGATACCTGCCCGAGCCATCGAATGCCCTACGGTGGACGGAAGCGAGAATCCTCCTGCTTGGGCATCTCGTCGGGGACGGCAGCTATCTGGTGGGCAAGCCGATGCGGTACGCTACGGCTTCGGAAGAAAACAGCCGGGCCGTCGAAGAAGCGGCAAGAAATGAATTCGGCGCAAAGGTGACTCTCTATCGTGGGCGCGGAAAGTGGCACCAGCTCCGCATCAGCGGGAACGGCAACCGCTGGCGCCCGGCGGGAGTGAATCTCTGGCTTCGGGAGCTGGGAATTTTCGGCCAGCGGTCGCATGAGAAACGGTTGCCGGCGGATGCGTTCCGGCTGTGCATCGATCAGGTTGCCTTGCTGCTCCGGCATCTCTGGGCGACCGATGGATGCATATGTTGTCGCGCTGTCGCATCCAGGGGATCGGCGAGGGTTTATTTCAGCACGGCAAGCGAGGGACTGGCGAGGGATGTGACTGCGCTTCTGCTGCGGCTCGGCATCGTATCCAGGATGCGGATCGTGCATAAGGCGAATTACCGGCCGGTCTACACCGTCGATGTCTCCGGAAGCGACCAGCAGAAGCGCTTTCTGGAAACTGTGGGAGCATTCGGGCCGCGCGTCGCACCCGCAGACCGACTTTGGAACGAGTTGGCGTTTCTGGAAGCGAATACCAACGTCGATACACTGCCGAAGGAGATTTTCCCACGGGTTAAGGCGGCCATGGCGGCACAAGGGATCTCCCAACGGACAATGGCGGAGATGCGCGGAACTTCTTATGGAGGTAATGCCCATTTCAACTTTGCCCCTTCCCGCGGTGTCATCCAAGGGTACGCGCGACTATTAGGAGATGAGTCGCTTCTCCAATGGTCCGGAAGCGATATTTTCTGGGATCGCGTCACGGATATACAACCTGACGGGGCGGAGGAGGTTTTCGATCTCAC
>JBLNFH010000032.1:0-4166 GCA_050263475.1 Deltaproteobacteria bacterium | reverse complement strand
GAACCGGATCGCCTTCCCCGAGGGGAAAAACGCGAAGCGGGACTCGTTCACGTCGGGGGGCAGGATGGGGATCCCCTTCTCCCGGCAATAGCCGATGTACCGGAGGATCTTCGCCGTGTCGCCCGATTCCGAGGTCATCAGGGCGCAGAAATATTCCACGGGGTAATGGGCCTTCAGGTAGGCGGTCTGGTACGCCACCATCGCGTAGGCCGCGCTGTGCGACTTGTTGAACCCGTACTCCCCGAACTGCGCGATCTGCTCGAAGATTGCCTGCGCCTTGCCCTCGGGGATGCCGTTATCGACGGCGCCCTTCAGGAACCGCGTCTTCTGCCTCTCCATCAGGGCGACGTCTTTCTTCCCCATCGCCTTGCGCAGGACATCGGCCTCCCCCATCGAGAAGCCGGCGAGCGCGACGGCGATCTGCATGACCTGTTCCTGGTAGACCATGACCCCGTAGGTATCGCACAGGATCTTCTCCATCTGCGGGAAGGGGTACTCGGTCTTCTTCCTGCCGTGCCTGCGGGCGATGAAGTCCTCCACCATGCCGCTCTGCAGGGGGCCGGGCCGGTAGAGCGCCACGGCGTGGATGAGGTGCGCGAACTTCTCCGGCTTGAGTTTCACCAGCAGGTCCGTGAACCCGCCGCTTTCGCACTGGAACACTCCCGGGGTGTCCCCGCGGGAGAGCATCTCGTACGTCTCGGCGTCGTCCAGCGGGATCGTCTCGAGGTCGAGGGGTTCCCCGCGCTGCCGGATCATCCCGAGGGCGTCGTGGATCGCGGTCAGGGTCCGCAGCCCCAGCACGTCGAACTTGACCAGCCCCACCTTCTCGATGTCCTTCATCGAGAACTGCGTGGTGATGTCGCCGTTGGAGTTGCGGTAGAGGGGGACGTACTCGGTGATCGGCTTGTTGGAGATCACCACGCCGGCGGCGTGGGTGGAGGCGTGGCGCGACAGCCCCTCGATCGCCCGGGCGTATTCGAACAGCTCCGCCGCCTTCGGGTTTTCCTGGACCGTTTCCTTGAGGCGCGGCTCGACCTGCATCGCCCGGTCGATCGTCATCCCCCGGTCGGGGGGAATCAGCTTCGCGATCCGGTCGACCTCGGCGTACGGCATCTCGAGGACCCTTCCGACGTCCCGCACCGCGGCCCGGGCCTTCATCGTGCCGAAGGTGATGATCTGGGTCACGTTCGCCTCGCCGTACCGCCCGCGGATGTAGTGGATCACCTCGTCCCGCCGGTCCTTGCAGAAATCGCAGTCGACGTCGGGAAGGCTGATCCGCTCCGGGTTCAGGAACCGCTCGAACAGGAGCCCGTGCGGGATCGGGTCGATCTCGGTGATCCGGAGGGCGTAGGCGACCAGGCTCCCGGCGGCGCTGCCGCGGCCCGGGCCGACCGGGATCCCCTCCTCCTTGGCGTGCCGGATGAAATCCCACACGATCAGGAAGTAGCCGGAATACCCGCTCTGCTCGATGACCGACAGCTCGTACTCGAGCCGTTTCCGGTAGCCCTTCTCGTCCTCGCCCGAGACCTTCTCCCCGCGCCTCTCCTTCTCCCGGAACCTGCGCGCCAATCCCTCGATGCTCAGGTTCCGCAGGTACGCCTCTTCCGACCCCGCCCCCTCCGGCACCTGGAACGCCGGGATCTTGTTCTTTCCCAGCTCGAGCTTGACGCTGCACCGCTCGGCGATGGCCAGCGTGTTCTTCAAGGCTTCCGGGACGGAGTGTCCGAACGCCTTCTCGAACTCGGCCGGCGCCTTCAGGTAGAACTGGTCGCTGGCGAACCGCATCCTCCCCTCGGAGTGGATCGTCTTCCCCGTCTGGAGGCACAGCAGCACGTCGTGGACCCGTGCGCCGGAGCGCTCGAGGTAGTGGCAGTCGTTCGTGGCGACCAGGGGGGTCCCCGTCTTTTTGGCCAGCCGGATCAGCTCCTCGTTCGCCTGGTTCTGCTCCGGGAGCCCGTTGTCCTGGATCTCGATGAAGAGCCGCCCGTCCCGGAAGATGTCCTTGTAGAGTTCCACGCAACCGGCGGCGGCCTTCTGCCCCTCCTGGGCCAGGATGCGCGGGATCTCCCCCTGCAGGCATGCGGAGGTGGCGATCAGCCCCTCCGAATGCTCCCGCAGGATCTCCTTGTCCACCCGGGGCTTGTAGTAGAACCCTTCCACGTGCGCCCGGGAGACCAGCTGGATCAGGTTCTGGTAGCCGGCCGCGGACTCCGCCAGCAGGATCATGTGATAGGACCGCTCGTCGCCCTGCGTCGGCTTGCGGTCGAGCCGGGATCCCGGCGCCACGTAGATCTCGCATCCCAGGATCGGCCGGATCCCCGCCCGGGTCGCCTTCTCGTAGAATTCGATCGTCCCCATCATGCCGCCGTGGTCGGTCACCGCGACGGCGTTCATCTTCAGGTCCCCGACCTTGCGCACCAGGTCGTCGATCTTGATGGTCCCGTCGAGGAGGCTGTACTGGGAGTGCAGGTGGAGGTGGACGAACTCGTTCATTCCCATTCGATCGTGCTCGGAGGCTTCGAGGAGACGTCGTACACGACGCGGTTCACGCCCTTGACCTCGTTGATGATCCGCGTCGAGATCCTCTGGAGGAGGTCGTATGGCAGCCGCACCCAGTCGGCGGTCATCCCGTCCTGGCTCTGCACCGCCCGCACCGCCACCGCGTTCTCGTAGGTGCGGAAATCCCCCATGACCCCGACCGTCTTGATCGGCAGCAGGACGGCGAACGACTGCCAGATGGACGCGTAGAGGCCCGCCGCGCGGACCTCCTCGTCCACGATCGCATCGGCCTCCCGCAGCATGCGCAGCCTCTCCGCGGTGACCGGCCCGACGATCCGCACGGCAAGCCCCGGTCCCGGGAACGGCTGGCGCTCCAGGATATCCTCGGGAAGGCCCAGCTCCCTCCCCAGCTCCCGCACCTCGTCCTTGAACAGCTCCCGGAGCGGCTCGACCAGCTGGAGGTGCATCTTTTCGGGAAGCCCCCCCACGTTGTGGTGGCTCTTGATGACGGCGGACGGCCCCTTGAAGGATACGCTCTCGATGACGTCCGGGTAGAGGGTCCCCTGCCCGAGGAAGCCGACCCCCCCGGGGATCTTCTTCGACGCCTCCTCGAAGACGCGGATGAAGAGCTCCCCGATGATCTTCCGTTTCTTCTCCGGGTCCTCGACCCCGGAAAGCGCCTCGAGGAACCGGTCCGAGGCGTCGACGTACTCCAGGCGCAGGCCGATGCCGCGCCGGAACGTCTCGACGACGTCCTCGGCCTCCCCTTTCCGCAGCAGCCCGTTGTTCACGAAGATGCAGGTGAGCCGGTCCCCCAGCGCCCGGTGGAGCAGGACCGCCGCGACGGAAGAATCGACGCCTCCGGAGAGTCCCAGGACGACGTTCTCCTTGCCGACCTTCTCGCGGATCTTCCGGATGCTCGTCTCCACGAACGAATGCATCGTCCACCAGGGGGAAAGCCCGCAGACGCGGAACAGGAAGTTCGACAGGATCTCCTTGCCCTTCGGGGTGTGGGCGACCTCCGGGTGGAACTGGACGCCGTAGAGGGTCTTTTCCTCGTTGCTCATGGCGGCGACGGGGGAGTTGTCCGAGCGGGCGATCGACGTGAACCCCTTCGGAAGCTCCACGATCCGGTCGCCGTGGCTCATCCAGACCTGGATCGTCATGTTGTGCCGGAACTCTTCGATGCCCAGGAACAGCGGGTCGCCCCACTCCCCCCGGATGTTCGCGATCCCGTATTCCCGGTCCGTCGACTTGGCGACCTTGCCCCCCAGGAGGGCCGCCAGCATCTGCATCCCGTAGCAGATCCCCAGGACCGGGATCCCGAGGGCCAGCACCTCCGCGGAGACGGCCGGGGCCTCCTCGTCGTACACGCTTGCCGGCCCGCCGGACAGGATGATCCCGGACGGGCGGAACTCCCGGATGAAGGAGAGCGGGACGTTGTACGGGTGGATCTCGCTGTAGACCTTGAGCTCGCGCACGCGCCGCGCGATCAGCATCGTGTACTGCGAGCCGAAATCCAGGATCAGGACCTTTCCTTCCACGCTCCTACTCCACCCGGTAGTTGGGGGCTTCCTTGGTGATGATCACGTCGTGGACGTGGCTCTCCCGGAGCCCCGATGCCGTGATCTTGATGAAGACCGCCCGTTTCTTGAGCTCCGCGATGT